>CAIXAA010000858.1 GCA_903917305.1 uncultured Myxococcales bacterium
CTTGGCCGTGACCTTGCCGAATTTCTTGTCGATCAGGATCGCCGCGTGCGCGTCGCCGACGTACGGTCCCGCGACCGGCGTGCCTTCGGCGACCTTGACCGTGCCGCCGAGCCAGTCGCTGGCCTGCCAGCCCAGCTCCCCTCCGAAGCTTTCCGGTTTGGAGGCCGCGACCTTCACCTGCAGGCTGCCGCCCGCGAGCAGCTTGACGCCCGCGACCGGCGCCGTATCGGCCGTCAGCCGCGCGCTCGCTTCGCCGGAGATCGCATCGAGCGGCGAGGGCGCGATGGCGATCTTGCCTTCCAGCTTCGGCCCGGGCCCCGTGTAGTCCCACTCGCCATTGCCGGCAATCTTGTCAAAGGCATTGTCTTTGAAGTCGATTTGGATGCTGCCACCGGCGCGCAGCTCGAACGGCCCGCCGCCCGGCTTGTACGCCTTGACGACCTGCGCCGTCGCCTGACCGGTGATCGACTTCGGCGTCGACTCCGCGAGGCCGACGCTGCCCTTCAACCAATCGCTGTACTGGAAGCCGACATTGCCAGAAAACGTCTTGAGGTCGCCGCCTTCCACGCCAACCTGGAAGGCGCTTCCCGCCAGCAGCTTGACGTCGCCCTTGGGCAGCGGCAGGTCCGCGTTCAGGCGCGCGGTGCCCTTGGCCGTCATCGTGGCAAAGTCGGTGGCCTCCGCGGTGACGCTGAGATCGCCTTCCAACTTCTCGTATTGCCAGGCAAATGCACCCTTGAAGCTCTTGAACGCCGAGTCCTTGATCTTGAGATCGAAGACCTTGCCCTCATCGGGCTTGAGGATCAGCGCGCCGACCAGGTTCTTCTGCTTGGACAGCGTCGCCGTCGCCGTGCCGTCGATGGCGGCGAAATCCTTCTTGGCGTCGAAGGCCAGAGAACCCTTGATGAAGTCGCTGTAGGTCATCTTGATGTGACCCTGCGCCTTCTCGACCTTGTTGTCCTTCAAGTCGACGTCGATGCCGCCGGACGTGACCTTGATGTCGCCCCAGGCAAGGCCCGGCGTCAGCGTGGCTTTCGCGTTGCCGGACAGGCGCTTGTAGTCCTTGGACGCCGTGAGGTTCAGCTGGCCCTTGGCCACGTCGCGGTAGGCGAGATCGACCGAGCCGCTGACGACTTCCACCGCCGTTCCGCGCACTTTCGCGGTCAGCGAGCCCTTGGAGACCGTCACGTCGCCAAACGTCTGCGGCGAGATGAGCGACGCCGTCGCCGTGGCGTTGATGCGATCGGCCTTGGTGCCGTCCTCCAAGACCGCGGTACCCTTGGCAAATGTGCCGAGCAGGAACTCCGCGTTGCCGGTCACCGACTTGAGCTCGTTCTGCTGGACCTGCACCGTCAGCGCGCCGGCGGACACGGTCACGTCGCCCTGCACGATGGGCCGCAGGAGCTTGGCGCCGATGGTCACGTCCGCCTTCTGCGTCTCCAGATCCAGGCTGCCGTTCCACGCGCCTTCGAACAGCGAGTCGTAGACCGCCTTGCCGCGGCCATCGATGCGCACGAGCTTGCTGTCGGTCACCGTGCCCGTGACGGATGTGCCCGAGATGACGGTCTTTCCCAGCGTCGCATCGCCTGTCTGCGTGTACGCGGCGCTGCCGGAGATCTTGCCGGTGGCGCTGTCCCAGCTTGCCTGCACGGCGCCTTCGCCGCGCCCCAACAGCGGAATGTCCAGCTTGAGGCTGCCCTGCACCGTCGCGTGGTCGGTGCCCGTCAGCGTGCCGGTGAGGCTGCCTTCCTTGAGCGTCGCCTTGCCGATCGGCACGTCCTGCGTGTTCTGCACCGTGATGCTGCCGCCGAGCGTGCCGTCGCTGCCCAGGTTGGCCTGCAGCTTGCCTTCGGTGAACTTGCCGAACTGCGCGCCGAGCGTGCCGGTGCCGGTCACGGCACCCTCCGCGCTGACGCCGACGGTCAAGGAACCGCTTCGCAACCACTCGGAAAGCTTTGGATTATGCAGGTTGGTGTAGGCCACCGTGCCGCTGGCGCTGACGCCCTGCGGGCCGATGCTGGCGTCGATGGTCGTCTGGATGAGCGAGCCCACCGTGAGCGCAGCCCCGGAGAACTTCGAGGTCATCTGCCCGTTGGCGTCGATCTGGATGTTGGCGCTCTCCAGCTTGACCGACTTGCCCAGCGCGATCGAGCCGCGCGCCGTGCCGCCAGTGAACTTGCCGGATGCACTGTCGAAACTGAGCTTGCTCGTGCCGACCATGGTCAGCCCCGGCACGTTCACCTGCGGCAGCGTGACGGACTTCGACGTCGTCCCCGGCGTCAGCTTGGGCAGGTTCACCGTCGCCGTGCGCCCGCCGATGCTGATCTGCACGCTGGTCGGCATCGTCGGCCCGGGGCTGGCCGCATCGCCGTCGTTGCGGTACAGCGCGCGCCGGTCCTGGTCCGCGAGCAGCGCCCCGACGCGCGCGCCTTGCACGACCTGCTCCGCCGCCGCCCGCGCCGCTTTCTCGGACTTGTCCGCAGCCTTGGACACGCCGGTCGCGCCGCGCGCCTTGGCCTGCTTGCCGTCCATCTGCGCAACGTGGGTCAGTTCCTCGGCCAGGATCAGGTCGCGCTCGTCCTTGGGCTTGTCCTCGGCCTTGCCGAGCACGATGTCCGCGCCTTGGGCAAACGCCGTCGCGCCGTGGGCATCGGCCAGCTCGCGCGCGGCTTCGCCCGTGTGGACGCGCACATCGGAGAGCCCGCGCCCCAACGACTGCTCCGCCTTGTCGCGCAGACCGCCCGCCAGGGACTGACCTTCGCCCAGCAGCGACTTCACATCCGCGCTCGGGTCCGCCGGCAGCTTGCCACCGCGCAGCGCCGCCGCGCCTTTGTCCTTGATCCCTGCGGCCTTGTCCTTGAGGCCAGCGACGCCGCCCTTGAGCTCGTCCGCCGCCTCCTCCAGCCCCGACACCGCGCCTTGCGCGTCGCCGGCCACCTGTTCCGCAGCATTCTCGAGGGTCTTGCCCGCCTGCCCCAGCCGTCCGGCCTGCTGCTGCGCACCCAGCGTCTTGTCGATCTCGGTCGAGCGCTGCTTCTCCTCCGCGGCCAGCTCCAGGTTCGGATCCTGGCCCGATGTCTGCGCCACCGCCTCGACGGCGTCCTTGTGCGCCCCCGCCTGCGCCTGCGGCTCACGCGCGGCCTGCTCCGCCGCATCGCCGGCCGTCGTGCCAAACGCCTGCGCGCCCAGATCGGCGGCGGCGTCCAGGCCGGCTTGCAGGTTCTTCAAGTCGCCAGAAGCATTCTTGATCTCTGGGACCGCTTCGCTCGCCGCCTTCGCTGCCAGCCCCGCCACGGCGGACGGCTGCGGCAAGGGCGTCTCGGCCAGCTTTGGCAGCGCGGCCGCCGGCAGCTCCTTGTGCTCGGCCTGCGGCACTTCCGGTGCCACCTCGGGCGTCGGCGCGTGGGTCGCCGTCGGCAGAGAAACCTCTTTTCCTTCGGGCGCTTCCAGGCTCTTCACAGCCGGAGCCGCCACGTCCTTCTTCTCGGCCTGGCCCTTCTCCACCGGCGCCTTGGGCAGCGTCGGCACCGGCTCCGAGGCCCTCTTCTCCACCGTCTTGACGGCGGGCGGCGGCGTGTTCGCCAGCTGCTCGCCCTTCTGCGACGGCGCCGTGGCCTGCGGCGCGGTCGGCACATCGACCTTGGCCACCTCGACCTTCGCGCCCGCCGGCTCCGCCTTGACCTGTTCCGCGCTCGGACCCAGCGTCGCCGGAGCCTGCTCCTCCGCCTTGGGCGCCTGCGACCCCGCCTCCGCCTTGGCCGCGGAACCGGCACCCGCGCCTTCGGGCAGCTGCGCCGACTTCGCGCCGGGTTTCATGTACTTTTCGAATTCCGGGGAGCCCGACGGCAGCGACTTCACGCGCGCCAGCTCCGCCTGCTGCGCCGCCTTGGCCGCCGGATCCGCCTGCGCCTTGTCGATCTTGGCGCCCTGCCCGCCCGCAAGCTGAGGCCCCGCCGCATCCAGCGCCGGCATGTCGGGCGCCTTCTGGACGTCAGGCGCCGCAGCCGCTTCCGCATGCGGCTTTTTCGGCGCGGACTGCGCCTTCTGGTCATCGCGGTGCTGCTTGACCTTTTCCAACATGGGCGCGGCTCGCAACGTGGGCGCAGTACCCCGTTCTTGGTTGTAGTGGCGCGGCCGTATCCTGGCAAGCCCGGTGGCGCCTTGTGGGGCTTGCAGACCACACCTGGACAAGTGGCGCGAACTGCGTCAGGGATCCGCGTGCTCCTGGAGGTTTCATGCACGCCCGACTGCCCAGCCTGACCGCCGCCATCGTGGCCGCCGCGCGCGATGTCGCGTCGTGGCACCTGGCCGCCGACCTGGGCGTGGACCACCAGGCGCGGCATCTGCTGCCCCTGCCCGTGGCGCGCGGTCTGGAGCTGCTCGACGAACTTTCTCCCCGTATTCCCATGCTTGCGCCCGTGCTGCGCATGGCCGGCCTGGGCATCGTGACCCACATCGCGTGGCGCACCGAGATCCTCGATCGCGCGGTCGCGCAAGCGGCGCGGGCGGGCGTGCGCCAGCTCGTGATCCTGGGTGCCGGCCTGGATGCGCGCGCCTGGCGGATGCCGGCGCTGGCGGACGTGACCGTGTTCGAGGTCGACCACCCGGCGACGCAGGCGTGGAAGCGAACGAAGATCGAGAACTTGCAAAGGCTGGCGGCGGACGTGCGGCTGGTCGCGGTGGACTTCGAGCGCCAGCGCGTGAGCGATCAACTGGCGGCGGCGGGGCACGAGGCCGCGCAACCGACGCTGTGGCTGTGGGAAGGCGTGACGATGTACCTGACCCGCGAAGCGATCGCGGCGACGCTGGGGGAGCTGGCGCAGCGCTCCGCCCAAGGCAGCATCCTGGCGATGACCTACCTGACGCCGGAGATCGTGAGGCTGCCCAAGGCGCTGCATCCGATCGTGCGGCTTGGCTTCCACCTCCTGCGCGAGCCGCTGGCGGGCACGCTGCGGCCGCAAGAGGCCGCGACCCTTCTGCAGCAGCATCGCCTCGCCGTGGCGGCGGACGAGGGCTCGCCGGTGCGCCTGTTTGCCTGCGAGCGGGTGCTGGTGACGACGGGTCGCGCCTAGCACTGGCCCTTGCCGCGCAGGCCATCGCGGCGCAACCTTGGGCACATCGGGCTGCGCCCGTTGGGATTTGTCATGCGCCGTGCCTTGCTCCTGACCTTGCTGGCTGCCGCGACGGCCTGTTCTGGCCCCACCGTGCAGCCCGGTGCCCACGTCGAGACCGAGGACAAGCAGCTCCTGCAAGCGCAGGCACCGCTGGCCCCCTCGCAGCGGCTGGCGGATTGGGAGGCGGCCGAAGCCCGGCTCGAGGCCGTCTGCACGGCGGCGCGGCGCACGCACTCGCCAGTCGTGGCCATCGTGCACGCGGAGTGGTGCGAGCCGTGCAACGAGCTGCAGCTCCACGTCCTGGACACCAAGGAGGGCAAGGCGCTGCTCAGCAAGGCCGGCGTCCTGTCCATCGATTTCGACACGCGGGAAGGCGGCGCGCTGGCGTCGCGGCTGCGCGTGCTCGGTCTGCCGACGACGCTGGTGCTGGTGCCGGGTGCGTTTGGCCTGGTGGAGGTCGGGCGCATCGAAGGCTTCGAGGCGGCGACGGAGTACCAGGCGCGGCTCAAGGAAGCGCTGGCGCGCACCGAGCCGCCGCCGCCGCGTTGCGAGGAACTCGAGCAACTGCCCGGCCTGGATCCGCCCGAAGCGCTGCTGGACGCGCTGGAGTGCGCGGCGACGTGGCTGACGACCGATCCGTCGCTGGCCTACAACCTGCTGGTGGACTTCTCGCGGCGCGACTGGCCGGCCGCGGCGCTCGCCTGGCCGGAGCCGCAGCGCGCGCGGCTGTTCGATGTGCTGCGCCTGCTCGGCCGCTACCAGGCGCGCGTCGAAGTGTCGCTGGGCGGCTGTGCGGAGACGTTTGGCGCGCTGGCGCGCTGGCCGGGGACGCCGAAGGACCGCCGCAGTGGCGCGATCTACTGGCAAGCGGCGTGCCTGGTGCGCAACGACCAGACCCGCGAGGCGACGCAGGTGCTCGACGGCTGGCTGCAGCAGGAGCACGACAGCCCGCAAGCCAAGGAACTCGTGGCGGATCTCTTCGTGCACGAGCACATCGCGGCCGAGCGGGCGCAGCACCTGCTGCAAGAGGTCCTGGCCGCGACGCCCAAGAACGACTGGCCGCACTACCTGCTGGCGGAGCTGGCGGCGGCGCACGGCGACAAGGCGAGCGCGGCGGCGCACTTGAAGGCGGCGCTCGAGCTGCGGCCGGGCGTGGCCCTGTACCTGAACCATCTGAACCGTTTGGACGCGCCGCCGGCGCCGTGACGAGGTCGACATGACCAGGCACCTCTGCTTCATCGCCGTCCTGTGCAGCTTCGCCTTGCCCGCCCTCGCCGTGGAAGTGCCTGTTCAGTGGACGTTTCCCGCGGGAGCGACCAAGGGACCGCTGCAACTCTCCGGCAAGCCGGCGCCCGACGGCACGCTGATGGCCATGGGTTTTCGCATGGATCACGCGGCCTTGATCGACAAGGTCGAGATCACGTTCGGCGGCAGCGCTGGCGCGGTCGAGCTGCACATCTGGCGCGACAACGGCGGCAACCAGCCCGGCGCACCCGGCGGCCTGTTCACCGACGCCGACGGCGCCGACCGCGTCGCGCCGCGCAAGGTGCAGGCGAACCCGGACGGCAACTGGCAGACCATCGACCTCGGCAGCGACGCCGTCGCCGTGGCGCCGCTCGACCTTGTCTGGATCGGCATTCGCGTTGTGAAATCAGGGCCTGGCGTCGCCATGGCGGAGCTGCCCACCGGCCTGACGCTCGGCCACGGCATCGTGCAGACGCCGGGGGATCCGTGCTCCGATGGCTGCGGAATCCCAGGCGAACTGCTCATCCGTGCCAGCGGCCGCTACGTCGACCCGTTGCCCGACACGCGCTGGTTCGCCGACGTCACCGCCAGCGCGGGCGTCACCTACGGCGGTCGCGTCGCGTGGGGCGACTTCGACCAGGACGGCGACGAAGACTTGCTGATGGGCGGCAACCAGTTGTGGCGCAACGACGGCAAGGGCAAGTTCACGTCGGTCACCAAGGCAGCGGGCCTGGACGCTTTCGCCAACAGCGGCGGCCTGTTCGGCGACTTCGACAATGACGGCTGGCTCGACATCTTCACCTTCGGCGGGCGCGAACGGCTGCTGAGGAACAACGGCAATGGCACGTTCACCGAAGTCACGACCGCGGATTTCCAGGAGAGTCCCACGCGCGACTTTCCCACGGAGGCCGCGGCGTGGGTCGACATCGACCTCGATGGCTACCTCGACGTCTACACGGCGAACTACGAGACGGTGCAGAAGGACGCACAGGGCAATGACATCCTTGGCATTTGCGACCAGCACCTGCTGTGGCGCAACAACGGCAACGGCACGTTCACCGAGCAAAGCGAGGCGCTGGGGCTGCATCCGAACGAGAAGCATTGCGGCCGCAGCGTGGCGCCGGTGGACTGGGATCAGGACGGCGATTTGGACATCTACGTCGGCAACTACCGCCTCGACCCGAACTTCTTTTTTCGCAACGACTTTCCGCCGACACACTTCACCAACATCGCGCACCAGAACGGCACGGTCGGCATCGAGAACCAGAACAGCTACGGCCACACGATCGGCGCAACGTGGGCAGATGCCGACAATGACGGCGATTTCGACCTGTTCGTGGCCAACCTGGCGCACCCACGCTTCATCAGCTTCTCGAACCGCTCGATGTTCTACCAGAACCTAGGCGCTGCAGGCAGTTGGGGCTTCACGGAGCACCGCGAGCAGACCGGCATCGGCTACCTGGAGACGCACAGCAACCCGAACTTCGGCGACCTCGACAACGACGGCGACCTCGACCTGACGTTGACCGCCGTCTACGAAGGCCGGCGCGGGCAACTGTGGCGCAATGACGGCCGCGCCTCGGATCCCAGCATGTGGCTTGCGTTTTCCGACGCGACGTACCCGGCCGGCTGGATCGTCGACAACGGCTGGGGCAGCGCGTTTGCTGACATGGACAACGACGGCGACCTCGACCAGATGGTCAATAAGCTGTTTCGCAATGACTTCCCCACGCCGGGGCACTGGCTCAAGGTGCGCCTGGAGGGCAGCGGCAAGGTCAACCGCGCGGCCATCGGCGCGTGGGTCACGGTGCAGACGCCGGACGGCACGGTGCGTTCGCGGCTGGTGTCGGGCGGCCAGGGGCTGGGCTGCCAGGACTCGCTGATCCTGCACTTCGGCCTGGGCGATGCAACGCAAGTCCAGAGCATGACAGTGCATTGGCCGGGCGCGCCGGCGCAGACGTTCGGGCCGTTCGCCGCCGACCAACAGGTCCAGGTCACGCTGGGGCAAGGCGCCCAGGGTCAAGCGCCGCGCAAGCCGGCCGAGGATGCCGGGACGACCGTGGACGGGCTGGCGCAGGCCAATGCGCAGGCGACGGTCGCCACGAAGCGCTCGGCCAACGACACGACTTCAGGCTGTTCGGCGCAGCGGACGCCTGGCCATCGCTGGACTCTGGCGTTGGCGCTGCTGGGGACGGCGCTGGCGCTGCTGCGCCGCCGCAAGCATCTCGCGTAGGTGCAGCTACTTGCGCCCGGTCTGGTTGCCGCCGGAAATGGCGATCGACTCGACGACCGTACCGCCAAGCCCCGGCGACGACACCGGCGCGCCAAAACCAGAGTGCCGTGAGGCCTCCGACAGCAGCTTGACGACGTGCAGCGTCACGTCCCGCGTGTCCGCGCCCAGCTCCGCGCGCATCGCCGCGAACAGCTTGATGGCGGCCGGCGTGCCGATCGACAGCAGCTGGTGCAGCTTGGCCGCATGGAAGCGCAGTCCCGCCATGGTCTCCACGGCATAGCACGTCATGTGATGCGGCGTCTGCGTCAGCACCACGTCGATCGCGGCGGTGTGCCCCGGCCCCACTTCGCGCACGGTGTGCGTCAAGCCCGTGCCAATGGTGGCGCGCACTTCGAGCCGGCCCTTGATGACGCAGTAGAGGTGGCGCCCC
>CAIXAA010000859.1 GCA_903917305.1 uncultured Myxococcales bacterium
CACGCCTCCCTGCTGCCGCGCTGGCGCGGGGCTTCGCCGATCACGCGGGCGATCGCGGCGGGCGATGCGGCGTCGGGCGTGTGCCTGATGCGCATGGAAGAAGGCCTGGACACCGGGCCAGTGCTGGCCAAAGTCGTTGTGCCGATTGATGAAACCGACACGACTGCGACGCTGGAAGGCAAGCTGGCGGCGGCGGGCGCGCAGCTCGTGGTCGACCACCTGGACGATCTGTTCGCTGGGCGGCTGACGCCGCAGCCGCAGGACGAGGCGCTGCGTACGTTGGCGCCGCCACTGCAGAAAGCCGAGGGGCGCATCGACTGGTCGCGGCCGGCCAAGGCGCTGCACGCCCACATCCGCGCGATGCAGCCCTGGCCGGGGGCGTTCACCGATGTGGCGGGCGAGACGTGGCGCATCTTCGCCGACGGCCTACAACTCGATGATCGCAAAGGCGAACCCGGAACGGTCGCGGCGCTGCAAGGCGATGCGATCTGGGTGCACTGCGGCCAAGGCGCGCTGCGCATCGGGCAGATCCAGCGGCCGAGCAAGCGGCAGATGACGGCGGGCGAAGTTCTGCGCGGGGCGCGGCTCGGCGTCGGCGCGCGGCTCGGATGAAGCACGCGGCTCGGATGAAGCACGCGGCTCGAATGAAGCACGCGGCTCGAATGACGGGCTGCTGCGTGGCGGCGACGCTGCTGGTCTGGGCGTGGCCGGCGCTGGCCGCCGGTCCGAGCGATGCCGTGCACCTGCCGCCGCGCACGAACGGCGCGCCGGCGATCCACACGTGGCGGAACGCGCCGCACGCCGTGCCCGGACGTTTCGCCGATCCGGTCCAGGCGATCCCCGCCTACGAGCTGCACGCGATCCACACGGCCGGTGCGCACACAGCGTGCCTCGACCTGGTCTTTGTCGCAGACGGCTTTACCGCCTTGGAAAAAGAAGCTTTCTGGGCAGCTGCCGCCGCCGACAGCGAGGCGCTGCTGTCCTTTGGTCCGTACGCGGCCAGCCAGGGGCTCATCAACACGCACGCGTTGTTCGTGGCTTCCGCGCAGAGCGGCGCGGACCACCCGTCGACCGGCCACTACGTCGACACGGCATTCAACACAACGTTTGATTACAACGGCTTCGAGCGCCTGGCCGTCGCCGACAACACCAAGGTGCTGCAGGCGGTGGGCGCGGCGATGCCCGACTTCGATCTGGCGGTCGTGCTCGTCAACGATCCGCAGTATGGCGGCTCCGGCGGTCCGGTGCCGGTGGCCTCCCTCGATGCGGACTCGGTCTCCATCCTGCGCCACGAACTGGCCCACAACATTGCGGATCTGGCGGACGAGTACACGTCGCCCTACCCCGGCTATCCGGCTGGCGATCCGGAGCCCAACGTCGCGTCGGCGCAGCACCTGGATCCGCTGAAATGGCAGGCCTGGATCACGATGGGCACGGCGATTCCGACCGACGACGCCGCGGCGACCGGCCCGCAGCTGCCGATCGGCGCCTACGAGGGCGCGCGCTACCAAGACAAGGGCATGTTCCGGCCGGCGCCGATGTGCCTGATGCGCAGCCTGGATCAGCCGTTCTGCCCGGTATGCGCGCAGGCGGTGACGCTGGGCATCGCCGCGCGCACCGAGACGCTGCGCTCGCGCCTGCCGGCCAGCGATTGCGTGGTGTGCAAGCCGGGGGCGTGCCCGGCGTTCTCGGTGACGACGGCGGACGTGCCGACGCTGCAGGTGCGCTGGTCGTGGAACGGCAGCCAGGTCGCCACCGGCACCACGTTCCTGCCGGGCGACAAGATCGCGGGCGACGGCACGCTCACCGCGGACGTCCGCGACCTGACCACGCTGGTGCGCAGCGACCCGGACAGCTTGCTCGTGGAGAGCGTCTCCTGGACCATCCACGTCGGGTGCGCGGCAGCTTGCGGCGCAGGTTGCGATGCGGACGTTGCGGTCGCGGCGGACGACGCTGGGGGTGCGACCGACGAAGACCCGCAACTTGCCCCACCCAAACGAAAACCTAGCTGCACGGCAGCACGGGCCGCCACCGCGGACGGTCGCGATGCAGCAGCGGTGGCGGGCCTGATCCTGCTGGCCCTCGCCGCCGTTGCCACATTCAAGAGGTCGACATGACAGCATCGATTCGCATCGGCATCCTGGGCTGCGGCAAGATGGCGCGGGCGATGGCCGCGCGCTGGCTGGCCGAAGGGGCGTGCA
>CAIXAA010000860.1 GCA_903917305.1 uncultured Myxococcales bacterium
GACGATGCCGCCACCCTCCTCGGGATTCCCGCCCTGGGCGACGCAGCGGACGCCGAGCGCGCGGCCGAACAGGCGCCGACGGCCGAGCTCGATGTCTTGAGGCCGGGCGCGCCGATCCGCAACGAGACCGTCAAGTTCGACACGGTCGGCCCGCGCACGACGGAGTTCGACACCGTGCTGGCCGCGGGCGGCAAGGCCGAACCCGGCGAGGAGCGCACGACGCTCTTCACTGCCGCCGTGCCGGAGCCCAAAGCCGCGCCCGCAGCGCGCAAGCCGGAGCCCGCGGCCCCCGCCGTAAAGGTGAACAAGCCCGCCGAGCCGGCCAAGACGCCTGCGCCCAAGAACGCTGCGCCGAAGAACGCTGCGCCCAAGCCGGCTGCGCCGCAAAAAACCGAGGAGAAATCCACCGGGGCCTTCGGCGTCGACATCGCGATGCGGTGGCGCGGCGACATGCACTCTGCGCGCTTCTTCGCGCGGCCGACGACCGTGACGCTCGGCCCGGACGGCACGTTCCCGCTGCCGCCGGACGTGATGGGCAACCGCAACTCGCAGGTGCTGATCGAACCGCACGCGACGGCGCAGTTCGGTCTGCGCATCGACAACCCGGCGATGAAGGGCCACGTGCTCGTCGGCGGCGAAGCCCACGATCTCGATGCCGTGCGGGCTGGCAGCGTGGCGGGGCTCAAGGGCCCGGTGCTGCCGCTGACGCAGCACACGCAAGCGGTTGTGCTGTTTGACGATTTTACGTTCATCGTCAGCCGCGCCGCCGTGCCGCCGCCGCCGCCGCTGAGCCTGTGGGATCGCGAGAACTGGCTGCTGCTGCTGTGCTTCCTGATGTCGATCGCGCTGCTGGTCGGGCCGCTGGAGTACAGCCTCAACTCGGCGTCGTACCGCAATAAGGCAAAGCTCAGCTACACCGAGCAGTTGGACGAGCGCCTGCACGAGCTGGAGCTGGTCGAGGTCAAGATCGAGGAAGACAAGAAGCCGACCGAAGCCGACGAGAAGAAAGACGATTCCAAGAAGCCGGAAGCGCCGGCGATGGAGCCGCAGCGCGCGCCGGAGAAGAAGCCGGATCCGCTGCAGGAGAAGCTCAAGAACCTGACGGACGAGCAGCGCAAGGAAAAGCGCGAGGAGATCGTCAAGGAAGCGATCAACAAGAACACCGCCGAGGTCGACAAGGCGCTGGAGAACCTTGGGGCGCCGCTGCCGGGTACCAAGCTGTTCCAGCTGGCCGATGAAGGCAGCGCGGCCAACCCGAATGGCGCGAACGATACTGGATTGCTCGCGGATCCCAATGGCTTGCACGGCGGCGATCTGGCTGGCGGACGGCGCGCGGGCGTGGGCGATGGCACGGAGACGCGCGCCACCGGCGTCGACGCGCTCGGCAAGGACGTCGCGGCGGGCAGCAAGAAGGTCGATCTCGGCGCGATGAAGCCCAAGGAGCAGGTCGTGGTGCGCGTCGGCGGCTCGGTCGGCGATGCCGAGGGCGAGCTGCCCAAGCCGGTCATCAAGGCGTACATCGCCACCAAGATGGGCGCGATCAAGGCGTGTTATCAGAAGGGCTTGCAGGCCAACCCGGAGCTGTCCGGCAAGGTCAAGGTGGCGTTCCTGATCCAGCCCAACGGCGCCGTGCTGGGTGCGCGCGTCGATGACTCGAGCTTGAACACGACGTCGGTCGAAGAGTGCATCCTGAGCAACGTCAAGACCTGGAAGTTCCCGCAGGCCAAGGGCGGCGGATCGACCAAGGTCGTGTATCCGTTCTCGTTTACCTCGCACTAACCGAGTCTCGGAGGCGCACTTGGTCAGCCGCACGGCACGGACGAGGCTCGGAGCGCTGCCAACCCGGTGGCTGCTGGCGGCAAGCCTCGCCGCGCTGTCGACAAGCGCCTGTGATGACAGCGAAAAACGCATGGTGGAGCTGAGCAACCAGGGCGTCGAAGCGCTGGAGAGCGACGACTTCACGCGCGCGGCCGAGGTGTTCGGCAAGGCCGAGAAGATCCGCCCGAATGACGCGGACGTGCAGTACTACCTCGGCGTCATCGCCCTGCACAACGAGGATCCGAAGGCCGCGCTGGAGCACTTGGCGCAGTCCGCCAAGGCGGATCCGCGGCGCCCGGACGTGCACCTGAGCATGGCGCGGGCGCTTGTCGCCTTGAAGCAGCCCAAGGAAGCGCTGCAGCCGCTGCAGGCGCTGTTCGGCATCGATCCCGGGCATCCGGGCGGCCACCTGCTGGAGGCGCGCATCGCGCTTGGCGCGCAAGACCGCGAAGGTGCAGACAAAGCGCTGCGTGCGGCGATCGCCGGCGATGCGGGGTTTGCGCCGGCGTACCTGCTGCTGTCGCAGCTCTACAGCGATGTCGGCGCCTTCGATGCCGCCAAGGACGTGCTGCAAGAAGGCTTGCGTTTTCAGCCAGATGCCGTCGAGCTGCAGGAAGCGCTCGGCCTGGCGTGGCTGGATCTCGGCCGTGCGGATCGCGCCAAGGTCGTGCTGGCCAAGGCTTGCAAGCACCCGCGCGCCAAGTACGCGGTCAACCTGAACTATGCCGCGGCCTTGCTGCAGCTGGGCGAGAAGGACGACGCGATGCAGGCGCTGCGCGCGTTCATCCTGCAAAGCCAGGGCCAGGGGCCGGATCCGGCCGTGCCGATCGCCGCCAAGATGCTGCTCAAGCTGCGCGGCCGGTAGGATCGTAGGAGTTTCATGCTGCTCGGCCGCGTCATCGGCAACGTCGTTGCGACGACCAAGGTTCCCGGCTTGGAGGGCATCCGCCTTCTGATGGTGCAGCCGGTCGACGAGGCCGGCAAGGATCGCGGCAAGCCGCTGGCCGCCGCGGACACGACGCTGGCAGGTCCCGGAGATCTGGTGCATTTCACGACCTCGCGCGAAGCGGCGATCGCCATGCCGGATCCGTTCGTGCCGGTCGACGCCGCCATCATCGCCATCGTCGACCAGGTGTCCATCGATGCGACCGCCAAAATGACGCCTGTTTTCGCGGCCAAAGCGGGGCGCACATGATCCTCTGCCGCGTGCTGGGCAACGTCGTCGCCACCGTCAAGCACCCCGGGCTGAACAGCCGCGCGGTGTTTGCCGTGCAACCCGTTGAAACGGATGGCAGCGACAACGGCGAGAGCTTCCTCGCCGTCGACAACGCGCAGAGCGGACCCGGCGACGTCGTGCTCGTACTGCGCGAAGGCAATGGCATCCGCCAGATCCTCGGCGACCCGAAGTCGCCCGTGCGCTGCCTCATCGTCGGCGTGGTCGACACGGTCACGACAAGTGAGCCGATCGCCAAGAAGAAGGCCGCCAGGTGAGGGCCGCGGTCCGCATCCACGCCCCGCACCACGGCGACGGATCGCTGGCGGTGCTGCGCCGGCAGATGCTCGAGATCGCGCGTGAATTGCACAGCCGCGGCTGGGTCGCCAACCATGACGGGAATGTGACGGTGCGCCTGCCGGGCGATCGGCTGCTGGCGACGCCGACCGCGCTGTCCAAGCGCGTGCTGCTCGACGCCGACCTCATCGTGCTCGACGGCGCGGATCGCGTGGTGCAGGGCGGGCGCAGGCCGTTTTCGGAGCTCAAGCTGCACCGGGCGATCTTTGCCGCGCGGCCCGACATCCAGGCGGTGGTGCACTGCCATTCCCCTTGCGCGACGGGGCTTTCCGTGGCGGGTGTGGCGGTGGAGCCCCGAATGCTGGGCGAGGCATGCGTCTCGCTGGGCGCCGAAGTGCCGCTGCTGCCCTACGGTTTTTCCAATGGTCCCGAGCAGGTAGCGGCGCTGGCCAAGGCCGCGCTCGACTTCGACGCGGTGACGCTGGAGAACCACGGCGTGCTGGCCTGGGGCGTCGACCTGGAGCAGGCCTTCCTGCGGGCGGAGCTGGTGGAACATCTGGCCAGCATTCAGCTTGCCGCGATCCAGGCCGGCCGGGTGCGCACGGTGCCGGCGCCCGACCTGGAGCGCTACCTGCAGGCGCGCACGCGCGCGGGCCTGGGCCCGGAGGCGAGGCGCAAGCTTGCGAAGTAGCTGGCTTTTCCTAGTCCTGCTGAGCGCTTGCGGCGCGCCGCAGCTGCGCGAGCCCGCGCACCGCTGCCTGATCCTCGCCACCAATGACAGCGAATCGAACTTCGATGGCGTGCGCCGGCCGGACGGCAGCTACGTGGGCACGATCGCCCGCATCGCCGCGATCAAGCAGCGGGAATTGGCGAAGCATCCCGGCGGCGTGCTGCTGGTGGACGCCGGCGACATCC
>CAIXAA010000861.1 GCA_903917305.1 uncultured Myxococcales bacterium
CGCCAACGCCGCCTGCACCGCCGCCACATGCTCGGGCCAATGCCCCGCCATCACTGCGCACTTCGACTGGGGCACCAGCAGCGGCGGCCCCTGCCAGGTCGACATCCCCGCCGGCACCAGCACCGGCTGGTACTACACCAACAAGACCGATGCGTACCTTGGCGGCTTGTACGCCACCTGCGATACCGCCAGCGGGACGTGGCAATTCCAGCAGCAGAAGTGCGTGCCCAGCAACGGTTCCAGCACCTGTTTCGTCTCGGGCACCAAGTGCGACGGCAGCGGCCCGGCGGTCTTCCCGTACCCGCATTGCTGGACGTGCTGCACCTGGACGGACGCCGTGCCGGGCGTTTGCAAGTGAGGCCAGGCGGTCGCTACGCCTGCGCCCCGCGCCCCGAGACGCGCCGCTCCGCATGCGCCTCGACCTGACCGGGTCCGCGCAGCATCTTCTCGACCTCTTCGATGTGCTCGGTCTCCTTGCGGATCTGCTGGCGCGCCAGCTCCTCCAGCGCGATGTCGTCCCCGCACAGGTGCAGCAGTTGCACGTAGTCCGCCAGCGCCTCGCGCTCGAAGGTCAAGCTTTCCTGCAGGATCGCGGTCACCTGGTGGTCGTGCGACTCCGGCACCGCGCGCACGGCCACCGTCGGATGGCCACCCAGCGCGGTGATCTTCTCGCCGAGCAGCACGGCGTGCGCCATGCCCTCTTGCGCCTGGTCGCGGAACCACTTGCCGATCGGGATGCGGTTCGGGCCGAAGACCATGAAGCTGTAGTGCAAATAGCGGACGACGCCGGAGAGCTCCTCCTGCAGCAGCAGGTCCAACTGGGCCAGGATCGCCGTACGGTGGGTGTCGCGCATGATCTCCTCCAACGCTGGGCACACGGGTGCGCGGCGCGAACGGTGGCGCGGCGCAATCGGATGCAGCTCGTGTTGGACAGAGGGTAGCGATTCGGGCGCGCGGCGAGCAAGGGGAGCTGGCCGGAACCGGGTCCCAAGCCGAAGCTGGAACCCGCTTGCGCACGGGCATTTCCAGGGCTACGGGTTCGCGCCGCCGTCGATCCACGCCTTGATCAGATCCGCGTTCGCCTGCGACAGGCCCGTCTGGCCCCACGGCATCTTGACCGGCGTCGCGCCCGACGGATCGACGTTGGCCGCCCAAGCCGCGCAGCCCGTCGGCCCAGCCGCGCCCGGATCGACGCGCTGCCACAGCGTGCTGTTGGCATGATCGCCCGGCGTGACGCGCGGCGTCGCGGTGCAGATCAGGTCCTTGGAACCCGGGGTCACGAGCGCCTTGTAGGCGGTGGCCGAGTTCGACAGGTCCAGCTTGCCGGACAGCGAGGCATCGCCAGCGTTCTTGGCGGAGTGGCAGGCCGACGCCGCGCACCCGTGCGTCTTCATGTCGGTGCTGCCGAGGATCCCGTAGACGGTCGCGAACGCCGGGCCCTGGGTGGTGCTCGTGTCGGCCGTGGTGGCCGTATCGGCCGGAGAAGCCGTATCGGCCGGCGAGGCTGTGTCGGCCGGAGAAGCCGTGTCGGCCGCCGAAGTCGTGTCGGGCGTCGTGCCGGTGCCGCTGGTGCTCGCGGTCGAGCTGCAGGCAGAAGCGAGGGCAAGCGTCGCGCCGGCCAGCACCAGACGCCAGGAATTCCAGTTTCGCATTCGAGTCTCCTTGAAGAAGGGGGAAAAAATACCGGCGGAGGGCCGGTGCAAGAGAAGGAACGGTGCGCGACTGCCAACGCTGGCCTGCCCAGTCATCTCGTCGCTCCGCCACGCCAGCTTGCATATCTGCCATGGCGCTGTCCAGTAACGGCTTGGTGGGCCACCCGGACGCGCTGCGGTGCCTGGTCTGGTATCCTGCGCTGGGATCCGGTTCGGGTTCCGGTTCCGGATCAGGTTCCGGCTCGGGTTCCGGCTCGGGTTCTGGCTCCGGCTCGGGTGCCGGCTCCGGCTCGGGTTCTCGATCCTGCAATGGTGACAACGGCATGAGCGACACCCGCCACCGCGGCAAGCCAGCGACCGACGCGGCGATCTTCTCCGGCGAGCGCCTCGTGCCCCTGCGCGTGGCCGCCCAGGAAGCTGCCTGGCTGCTCGACCGCGGCTACCCGCGGGGTCGCGTCCTGGCGCTGTGCGGCGATCGCCATCGCCTCAGCGCGCGCCAGCGCGTCGCCTTGAACCGCGCCCTTTGCGCCGACACGGAAGCCGCACACCGCTGCGCCCGGCAAACGCCGCCCAGCGCCGTCGCCGGCACGACCCTGCGCATCGATGGCTTCAACCTCATCATCACCCTCGAAGTCGCGCTGGTCGGCGGCGTCGTGATCCGCGGTCGCGACGGCACGTTGCGCGATCTCGCAGGCCTGCGCGGCGGCTACCACCCTGTCGCGGAGACCGACTTCGCGCTGACGCTGACGATGACCGGGCTGCAGCGCTTGCAGCCGGCGCGCGTGGAATGGCTGCTCGATGCGCCGGTGTCGAACTCCGGGCGCCTGTGCTCGCGCATCCGCGAAGTGTCGGAAGGCCAGCCGTGGGAGACCGATGCGCACGTCGTGCCGGATCCCGACCGCAGCCTCGCGCGCAAGACCGGCGTCGTGTCGTCGGATTCGACGGTGCTCGATCGCTGCGTCTCCTGGCTGAACCTGGCGCCTTGGCTCTTGGGGGAGTTCGTGCCGGAAGCCAGGATCGTCGACGTGTTTGCTGTGGAATGAGCGCCGGCACGCGATCCTGCTTCGGCTCCGGCTCCGGTTCGGGATCCGGCTCCGGCTCCGGTTCCGGCCCCGGCTCCGGTTCGGGATCCGGCCGCCATTGTTTCCTGCCGGCAACAGACCATCCCGTCCGGTCGCCTTGCCCCGCGCGCGCCCGCGCCTATCCTGAGCGTGTTGCCCACGCACCTGCAGGAGTTCCGCCATGGCCGCCAGCAGCCGTCCATTCACGCGTCGCGAAGTCCTCGCCGCCTCTGCCGCTGCCGTTGCCGGCAGCCTCCTGGGCGCCCACGCCAGCAGCGCCGAAGCCAAGACCGGAGGATCCATGACGACCACCCGCATGCCCCTCGCCTTCCTGCCGCACGGCGGCGGCCCGTGGCCCTTCGTCGACACGGGTTTCGGCCAGAAGGCGGAACTCGACAAGCTCGCCGCCTACCTGCGCTCGGTCGCCGCGCTGCCCAAGCAGCAGCCCAAGGCTTTGCTGGTGGTTTCCGCGCATTGGGAGGAGCGCGTCCCGACGGTCATGACGTCGCCGCGCCCGCCGATGTTCTACGACTACTACGGTTTTCCGCCGGATTCCTACCACATCCAGTGGCCGGCGCCGGGTTCGCCGCAGGTGGCGGCGCGGGTGCGGGAGCTGTTGGGCGCGGCGGGCTTCCAG
>CAIXAA010000862.1 GCA_903917305.1 uncultured Myxococcales bacterium
AATTGGCCGCGCATCGCCGCCGGCAGCACCTCCGCCAGCGTCTCGGGCGTCCAACCGCCCGCCTGGTGGATCGAGCGCGTCGGTTGCGGCAGCGAGAAGAGCGAGACCTCCGCGCCGCGCGCCACGAAGACCTGCCCGTTCACTTCCGCCGCCGCATCCGAGAGCAGGAATGCAACGAGCGGCGCCACTTGCTCCGGCGTCATCTGCTTGAGTCGCGCCACGCGTGCCTGCGACGCCGCGTCCTCGCCGGCGGGGATCGTCGCGGTCATGCGCGTCCAGGCAAAGGGCGCCACGGCGTTGGCGCGCACACCAAAACGCTTCATGTCCAAGGCGATGGCGCGCGTCAGCGCCACGATGCCCAGCTTGGCGGCGGCGTAGTTCGCCTGCCCGAGGCTGCCGATGATGCCGGAGGTCGAGGTCATGTTGACGACGGCACCGCTGCCTTGGGCGCGGAAGCGCTCGGCGGCGGCGCGGCAGACGCAGAAGGCGCCCTTCAAGTGCACGTCGATGACGGCGTCCCAGTCCTGTTCGCTCATCTTGTGGAACATGACGTCGCGCACGATGCCGGCGTTGTTGACGACGAAGTCGATGCGGCCGAATGCCTCGACGGCTTGCGCGACCATCGCGTGCGCGCCGTCCCAGCTCGACACGGAGTCGAAGTTGGCGACGGCCTTGCCGCCCTGCGCGACGATGCCGCGCACGACCTCGTCGGCGGGGCGCTCCGCGCTGGCGCTGCCGTCGAGGGATGCGCCGAGGTCATTGACGACGACGCTGGCGCCCTTGGCGGCGAGGAGCTGCGCGATCGCGGCGCCGATGCCGCGGCCCGCGCCCGTGACGATGCCGACCTTGCCTTGCAACATATTGATCTCCAAGCTAGAACGCGGCTTGACCCGTCACGGCGCGACCCAGCACCAGCGTGTGGACCTCGTCGGTACCTTCGTACGTGAACGTGCTCTCGAGGTTCAGCATGTGCCGAATCACGCCGTAATCCACCGTGATCCCGTTGGCGCCCATCAGGCCGCGCGCCTTGCGAGCGATATCCAAGGCAATCCGGCAGTTGTTGCGCTTCATCAGGCTGACCTGCACCGGCTCCAGCTTGCCCGCGTCCTTCAATCGCCCGTACTGCAAGGACAAAAGCGAGGCCTTGACGATCTCGTCGGCCATGTCCGCCAGCCGCATCTGGACCAGCTGCTTGGAGCCGATCGGCACGCCGAACTGCTGGCGGTCCAGGCTGTACTGCCGCGCCCGCTCGAAGCAATCGCGCGCCGCGCCGATGACGCCGAACGCCACGCCAAAGCGCGCGTTGTCCAGGCAACCCAGCGGCGACTTGATGCCCTTGGCCTTGGGCAGCCGCGACGACTCCGGCAGCTTGACGTCGTCGAGCGACAGCGAGCCCGTGAACGACGCACGCATCGACATCTTGTGCGGAATGTCGTGCGCGGCAAAGCCCGGCGTGCCCTTCTCGACGATGAAGCCGAGCACGCTGCCGCCGTCGCCCTCGCGCGCCCAGACGATGGACACGTCGGCGATTTGCGCGTTGGTGATCCACATTTTGGTGCCGGTGACGCTCCAGCCGTCGCCGTCCTTCTTGCAGCGCGTCGTCATGCCGGCCGGGTTGCTGCCGGCTTCGGGCTCGGTCAGGCCGAAGCAGCCGATGACCTTGCCCTGCGCCATCTGCGGCAACCAGCGCTGCTTCTGCTCTTCGCTGCCGTAGGCGTGGATGGCGTACATGGCGAGGCTGGTCTGCACCGACACGAAGCTGCGCAGGCCGGAGTCGCAGCGCTCGACTTCCTGGCACGCGAGGCCGTACGCGACGTTGGAGATGCCCGGGCAGCCGTAGCCTTGCAGGTTGGCGCCGAGCACGCCCATCTGGCCGAGCTCCGGAATCAACTCCTTGGGAAAGCGGCCGGCCTCGAAGTCGTGGCCGATGCGCGGCATGGCCTTCTGGTCGATGAAGCGGCCGACGGTGTCGCGGACGGTCTTCTCCTCTTCGGTGAGCAGGTCGTTCCAGCCGATGAGGTGGTCGATGTCAAACGGATGCGCGGTCATGGGATTGCCTCAGGTGGGAGAGTGGGAATCAGGCAGCAGCGCGGGCGCCGAGCAACTCCAGGCGGCCCTTCTTGACGAGTTGGTCGACGCGCCAGGCGCCGAGCAGCGCGGCACCGATGGCGCCCGCGAGAATACCCTCCTCGTGGCTGCGCGCTTCCAACTGCACGTTTTTCTTGCCTTGCACCAGCACTTCGCGCAGCGCGGCCACGAGGCCAGCGTCATGGGCGAGACCGCCGGTGAGCAGCACGACCTCGTCGGCGCCGATGGCCCGCAAGAGGCGCTCCAAGCGGCCGGCGATGGAAAGGTGAATGCCTTTCAGGATGTCCGGCGTGGAGATACCGCGGCTGACCATGTTGATGACATCGGTCTCCGCGAGCACGGCGCAGATGCTGGACACCTGCTCGGGCTTCTCGGCTTCGAGCGACATGGGGCCGATGTCCTCGAGCGGCACGCCCAGGTAGCGCGAGATGTTCTCCAGGAACTGGCCGGAACCACTGGCGCATTGGCCGGTCATGCGGTGGCCGAGCACCTTGCCGCGCGCGTCGATCTTGATGGCGCGGGCGTGCAGGGCGCCGACATCGAGGACGGCGCGCGCCGCGGGTTCGAGCACCAGCGCGCCGCGGGCGTGCGCGGTCATGCTGTAGAAGTGGCCGGTGCGCATCTCGACCATCTCGCCGTCGCCGGTGCTGGCGATGTAGTCGAAATCCTCGGTCTTGACGCCAGCTTCCGCGCAGGCGGCGGCGAACGTGCTCTGGACGACCTCGACGATGTTGCGCCGGCGGATGCGCTGGACGGCAGTGGCCAGGATCTCCGGATGGTCCCCGGCTTCGGAGCGCGTGATGGCCACCTTGACCGACGAGGAGCCGGCGTCGATGCCGGCGGTCAGGTGCTTCTTGGCGACAGGTGCGATCATGAAAACCTCTCGAAATCTCTTGATTCGTGAGAGACAGGCGTGACAGCCCGTCCCTACCCGGTCACGGTCACACGCACGACGCGTCGAGCTGCGGCGGCGCCGGCCGCGAGCGCGCCGCCACCGTCTCGACCTGCGGCATCAAGCTCGGCTTGCCCGCGCGCCAGTCGTCCAGGGCGAACATCGCGGCGCCGAGCGCGCCCATGTAGATGGAATCCGGGTGGATGTTGAGCTTGATGCTCGGGCCGTAGTTCTCGTGCACCAGCTCCGCCAGCAGCTTGGTCGCCATCGGGTTCTTGCACACGCCGCCGGTGAAGGTGAACTCGTTGTCGATGCCGCCCGAGCGCGCCAGCAGCGACATCGCCCGCAGCAGGATCGCGCGGTGCAGACCCGCCAGGATGTCCTCGCGCTTCTGGCCGAGCGCCAGCCGCTCGCGCAGCTCCGCGCCGGCGAATACCGTGCACGTCGAGTTGACGCGCACCATGCGCTTGGCGGTCAGGGCCAGCGGACCCAGCTCATGCAGGCCGAGGTTCAATTCGTCCGCGATATAGCCGAGATAGCGACCACATCCGGCCGCGCAGCGATCGTTCATCTGGAACGACGTCACCACGCCGTTGTGGTCGACCTGGATCGCCTTGGTGTCCTGGCCGCCGATGTCGAGCACACTGCGCGTGCCGGGGAAGATGCGGTGCGCGCCGCGGCCATGGCAGAGGATCTCGGAGCGCACGGCCTCTTTCGGGAACGGCAGCGTCTGGCGGCCGTAGCCGGTGCCCGCCAGCGACACTTCCTCGATGACCTCCGCCGCCGCTTCGCGCGCCGCCTGATCCAGCAGGGCCTGCACCGCGATGCTCGGCTTGCGCGCGGCGGCGACACGCGCCACGGCCGTCGGCAGCAACACTTGGAAATCGCGGGCCTGCACGCGCGTCTCGACATCGAGGATGGCGCGGTCAAAAAGGCCGACGAGCCGCTCGAACGGGACATCGCCGCTGGCGCAGATCTTCTCGGAGCCGGCGACGAACGCCGCTCCCGCGATGTCGCGGAAGAAGTCGCTCTTGCGCTCCATGCCGCCGAGGAACAGCTCCGGCGCCGTCGCGATCATCTCGTCCAGCACCGCCGTCGCCGCGCCGGTCACGGAATCCTGCAAGGATCCCGCGGACCACTGCCCCAGCAGCCCGAGCACGCGCTCGCGCAGGTAGAGCAGCTCGTCGAGGTACAGCTCCAGCCGGAACGCCGAGAGCAGGTCCGCTTCGAGCGCCACCGCCGCCGCCGCGTCGGGCCCGTCGTTGCGCTTCAAGGCCCGCTCCAGCAGCGAGAAGCGCACCGCCGTCATCGCCTCGTCGCGGGCAATCGCGCTGGCGACCGCATAGTTGGAGCGGCTGTTGGTGATGCCTTTGCCGACGATCTCGCCGTGCTCGTCGAGCATGACGGCCTTGGTGGTCGTCGAGCCGAGATCGATGCCGATGGTGCACTTCATCTTTGTTCTCCTCAGCCGTGGCGCCCGTAACGGCGCCCGCACCTTGTTTGCCTCAAGCCCGCAGGCGCCGCGCGTCGATCATCTGGAAATAGCTCTGCAAACGATTCTCGATGTTGGCCTTGGAGAAGTAGCGCGGGTCGACGAGGTCCGACTCGAAGAAGCCGCACGGCACGCCAGTGCGCTGCTCCACCTGGCGCAGCATCAGGAGCTGTCCGGCGGAGAAGGAGTTGCACGACTTGACGCTGTTGATCAGGAAGCCGTCGGCCTTGTAGTCCTCGATGTACTTGCAGATCAGGTCGACGCGGCTGGGCAGGCCCAGGTTGGTGTAGCAACCGAGGCAGTAGTCCGCCAGCGACTCGAGCGGCTCGTCGGGGCTGTGGCGAAAGCCGAGGTCGTAGAGGCCGCCGACGCGCGTGTACGTGCTGGAGACGCAGACCGCGCCCTCCTTGGAGAACATGCGCCAGAAGTCTGGGAAACTCGTCCAGTTCGGCGGTCCTTCGACCACCAGCCGGTAGCGCTGCTCGCTCATCACGCCATCGGGCGTCGCCGGTCCCTCGTTGCGCGCCATGCGGCCTTCGACTTCGGTGCGCAGCTCCTTGTAGTAGGCGCACGCGTCCTCGCCACCGCGAAACGCCGTGAAGATCGGGCCGATGTAGTAGACGCCGCCAAAGTAGCCGTCGATCGGCGACGGCGAATGCTTCGC
>CAIXAA010000863.1 GCA_903917305.1 uncultured Myxococcales bacterium
CCATCAACCTGGGCGACGTGAGCGACGTGGGCAACAGCAACGTCGGCGTCGGCAGCATCATGCCGAGCGAGGCCGGCGACTGGTACAAGTTCCACGCGATCGACACGCCGGAAGCGGACGGCGGATGCGACGCCTTTGCCGTCAACGTGAAGTTCGCGTCGGGAACGGATGCCGGCTTCGTGCTCGACCTGTTCAAGGGCGGCTACGACGCGTCGATGCAGACGTGCGGCGGCGTGGCCGAGGCGGGCTGGGTCACGAACTTCGCGGGCGCTGCCTACGGCCCGGCCCTGGCCAAGGCCACCGCAGCTGGCGACTACTTCTCGTCCAGCGACATCACCGCCGGCGGCGAGTGCGCCTGCTACAACCACCCGAGCTTGACGACCGCCATCCCGGACATCCACACCAACTACTGCACCGACAACTCGGCGTGGTTCTATGTGCGCGTCTACCGCTCCGCTCCGGCGACGTCGTGCACGCAGGCGAACTACACGCTGCTCGTGCACAACGGTCCGTGAGGCTGACTGCCATGCAAGTCCCCCCGCCGCCCTCCGCGCCGCCGGAGACGTGGACCTCGCTGCCCATCTTCGCCAACCTCGGTCCTGACGGGACGGCGCGGGTGCGCGAGGCGATGCAATCCGTGGTCTTCCATCCCGGCCAGGCGCTGATGCGTCAGGGCGAGATCGGCAACGAGATGTTCGTGCTCGAGCGCGGCTCGGCGCGCGTGGTCGTGCGCGATGACGAGGGTGCGGTCACCTTCGAGCGCGTGACGCGCGCGCCGGCGATCCTGGGCGAGATGGCGGTCGTCACGCACGAGCCGCGCAACGCCACGGTGACGGCGGAAGAGGAAGTGCTGGCGCTGCGGATGAACCGCGAGGTGCTCGACGCGCTGTGCGAGCGCAGTCCGCAGAGCGCCATGCTGCTGACGAGCATGGTCGGCGAGCGGCTGATGGCTTCGGCCGGCATCCGCAAGGTGGGCAAGTACCAGGTGCTGGGGCGCCTGGGCGCCGGAGGCATGGCGACCGTGTTCGAGGCGGTGCATCCGACGCTGGGCATTCCGGTGGCGCTCAAGATGCTGTCGCACTCCCTGGCGCAGAACAAGGCTTTTGCCGAGAACTTCAGCCGCGAGGCGCGCCGCATCGCCCAGATGAGCCACGAGCACATCGTGCGCGTCCTCGACACGGAACAGGCGTACGGCACGCACTTCATCGTCATGGAGAAGCTGACCGGCGCGCTGCTCGAAGAGGTGATCGACGCCGGCGATCGGCTCGAGTGGCCGCTGGTGCGGCGCATCCTCATCGAGACGGCGGACGCGCTGGCGTACACGCACCGGGCAGGGCTGATCCACCGGGACATCAAGCCTTCCAACGTGTTCCTGACGGTCGACAAGCGCGTCAAGCTGCTGGACTTCGGCATCGCGGTGGATGCGGCGCGCGCGGCGGACCATGCCCGCGTCATGGGGACGCCGTACTACATGAGCCCCGAGCAGATCCTGGGGCAGGCGCTGGATGGGCGCGCGGATCAATACTCCTTGGGCATCATGGCTTACGAGCTGTGCACCCACGCCCAGCCGTTCCAGGCGGACACCGTGCCGGAGCTGTTCCAGCTCCACTTGGACGCCGAGCTGCCGGACCCGCGGCTGTGGGACCCGGAAGTCCCTGCCGATCTTGTCGAATTCATGCGCATCGCCACGGCCAAGCACCGCGAGGATCGCTTTGCGTCCTGCCAGGAGGCCGCGGAGTTCCTGAAGCGCGCCGGCGATGCCGCGGTGCCGGATCCGATGGAAACGTCTGTGATGTCGATGACCTACCTGCCAAGTCGCCGCGCCGAAGTGCAGCGCGTGCTGCAGGAGACGGCGGAGAGGCTCAGCCGCATCCGCGGCGTGCAGCTGTTCCAGGCGCACCAGGTGGCGGAGGACGCGCAGCGCCCGAGTTGACCGCCCGCGCGGCAGCGCCCGAGGACGGGCAAGAAGAGAGCATGACGGCAGGTTCTTGGGCGCGCCAGCTTGGATGTCTTGCGATTCTGGTTGGTTGCAGTGCACCGCTCGCGCCCGCTCCGGCGCAGGATGCCGCCCCCGCCGACATGGCAGCCGATGCGGCCATCGCGGACGTCGCCGCGGACGTTCCCGAGGAAATTTCAGCAGATGTCCAGACTTGCGCTTGCGGCGACGGCGTCTGCGATCCCGCCTGCGGCGAGACCGAAGCCAGCTGCGCCAAGGACTGCTGCGGCTGGTGCGGCGACAAGCTGTGCAAGGCGGCGTGCGGCGAGACGATCGCCAAGTGCCCGAAAGACTGCATCGTTTGCGGCGACGGCGTCTGCTCCGCCGGCGAGACCGCGGCGAACTGCAAGGCGGACTGCTGCAAGGGCGGCTGCGGCGACGGCGCGTGCGTCCCGGCGTGCGGCGAGACGTTCGCGACCTGCCCGGGCGACTGCGCGGCGTGCGGCGACGGCATCTGTTCGGGCGGCGAAACCGCGCTGACGTGCGTCAGCGATTGCTGCGGCAAGTGCGGCGACGGGATGTGCAAGGGCTCGATTTGCAATGAGACCGCCAAGACCTGCGCGGCGGACTGCACGCCGTCGTGCGGCAACGCTGCGTGCGACCCCGGCGAGGCGCCGAGCACGTGCCCCGCCGACTGCCCCGGTTGCGGCGACGGCATCTGCACGCCCGGCGAAGGCTGCCCGGCGGATTGCGCTGCCAAATGCGGCAATTGCGAGTGCGAGGCCGGCGAGACCACGGCCAGCTGCCCGAATGACTGCGTGACGTGCGGCGACGGCTTGTGCAGCTCTTGCCTGGCGCTCGAGAGCGCCCAGACCTGCGCGGCGGACTGCAAGCGCTGAGGGGCTAGCCCAGCTTGGCGCGCTCGGCGGCCAGGACGCCCAGCGCGCGACCCAACTCACCGTGGATGCTCGCGACTTCCGCGGGCTGCCACTCGCTCGTCGCCTTGCGCACGAACGTGGTGCGGTCGCTGCGGTTGTCAAAGCGCGCGACGGGCAGGTGCCACGTCTTGATGGCAAAGCGCCGCTCGCCCGCGTCATTCTTCACGACGACGATGCGGTCGACGCGCACGGTGTTCGGCTTGTCCGACTGCTCCTCCAGCCACGCCATGTCATCGCAACCGTAGTCGCCGAGCATGACCTCGATCGGCGCCGAGTGGTTCAGGATGGAGCCCTGACCGTCCGGCAGACCGCGCTCGAAGTTCTTGCGGCGCGACTCCTCCGGCGTGACCCAGATGTAGAGGATCACAGCGCGATCCAGGATCTCGGCCGAGAGCTGGTTGAACGCGTTCTGGTAGCCACGCGGCGGCGTCAGCGGGAACGCCGCGCCGTTCGGACCGCCGCGCGCCGCTTCGATGAAGATGGTCTTGCCCGCCAGATCCTGGCTGCAGGTGCGGTTCTTGTTCGCCAGCTCCGTGCGGCACTCCTCTTCCAGCGCCGCCGCGACTTCGCAGCGCATCCGGTACGGCACGTTCGCCAGCGTCTCCGGCAGCCCGGCGCGCAGCCGCGCCGCGTCGATGCGATCGAACACAAGCTGGGCCGCGGACGGCGGATTCGCGGTCCGGCCGGCGCGCACGTCGGCATAGTCCTCGTTCAGCAACTCGGTCAGCGTGAGCCACTCGAAGGGATCCTGGAACGGGCGCTCCGGACCCTTGTAGAACACGTAGTCATGGCCGCGCGCCTTGAGCTCGTCGTCGATGCGGTGCATGAAGTGGACGTACGGGTAGTCATCCAGCTGCAATGTCGGGCCGATGTGGAACTCTTCCTGGCACTGCGTGGGCGTCAAGTGCTCCAGGTAGCGGCGCACTTCGGACTTGCCGGAGGCGGGCATCGAGAACAGGAGGACGGTGTCGAGGGGCTTCGTCATGGTGGGCTCCGGCAAAATGAAGGCGCGCAGCGTCGTCCACGAACGCAGCGGCGTCAATGGGCCAAACGCATCGAGGGCGCGGAGCGGCGGCTACAGCGTGATGAGGCGCAGGCGGATCGCGTAGGCCAGCTTCTGGCGCTGATCGGCATCCAGCGCGGCAAACAGCTGCTCGACGGCCCGGACGCGGACGTCGACCATGCGCTGCGCGTTGCCCACGGCCATGGCGTTGGCCTCGTCGAGGCGGACGCGGTTCACGGTCTCACCCAAGAAGGCGTCGGAAAGCGCGCTGTTGCAGCGCCATTCCTCGACGGCCGACTGGGCCTGCTCGCAGCGCAGCTGGTCGAGCACGCGCGACACGACGAGGGTCTGCTCGTCGTTGAGACCAAACTCCGTCACGAGGAACTTGAGCGGGCGCCGGACGTCGAAGAACGACGGATCCATGCCGCGCGGTCCGCCGCCTTGCGTCTGCATGTCGCGACCGCCGCCCTGCGACGGTTGACCGCCACCCTGCGCGCCGCCGCCCTGCCACTGCTGGCCGCCTTGCTGGCCGCCGCCGGCCTGCCATTGCTGGCCGCCGCCCTGCTGGCCGCCGCGTCCCGGATCCGGGGTCCTGCCCGCCCCGGTCTCGCCACGGCCCGATTCCTGCACTTCGCCTTCCCTGTTGCCTGAATTCATGGCTTGTCTCCTTGGACTGCGGGCGCGGAACGCTGCCGTGCCGTGCGTGAGAAGGTAGACACTGACAAGGGGAAAGGCAAGAGACCCTGGCATCTTCTGATCAAGCGCCTTCGAACCAGGCGAGCACGAAGCGGCCCAATCGTGTGTCTGCACCATCCGACGGCGGTGTCGCCAGATCGTGCGTGACGCCATAGCGATCGCCCTGCAGCCATGCCGACTGGCCAGCGCGCCGCGGCGTGATCGCCAACCGCAGGGAACGACCTTGCTTTTCGAAAGCCAGCCGCAAACACATGGCGCCGTTCACTTCTTCGGCTGCGCGCGCCACCAACTGGTAGCCACCCAGCGACGCCTGCGGCAGACGCTGCAGCCCCCCAAGTGCCCGCACCATGCGCGGCGGCAAACGCTGGGAACCCGCCGGCCTGGCCTCAGGCCGCAGCGGTTCGGGCACCAGCTGGAGCGCGGCTCGCAACACAGCCTCCGGACTCGCGTCCGGCCCGAGCTGGGCACCCGCTTCGACGATCAGCTGCGCCACACCGACGTGATCGCCGGCCAGCTCCGCCGGCAGCCGCGAGCGCCATTGCCGCACAACCGCAAGCAATGCATCGTCTTGCGCCATGACCGACTGATGCGGCAGCGGATCCAGGCGCACCAGCAGGCGCTGCAGCGTCTCCGTGCGCGGATCGGCAAAACGCCAGGCCAGCTCGTGCTCGCCAGGCCGCGTCAGGGCTTCCGAAGCCAGATCCGTGGGTTCTGGCGCGGGGATCATCAGGCCGTCGAGCTGGGCCAGCTCGGCAATCGGCGTGTTCGGGCGCAGTTGCAGCCGCACGCCGACGACGCGCGACAGCCACAGCGACCCGAGCCGGCGCGCCGCCTGCAGGTTGATGCGCAGGTCCTCCGGCCGCGTCCACGGCGTGAAGAGGATGCCCGCGAAGAAGCCCGTCTCCGCGAAAAACGTATCCGGGAAGGCCTGTTCCAGCCGCTGGATGAGCTCGAAGCACGCCCAGACCTGCTCCGCCGAGATCCCCTTGTTGAAGCGCTCGTTCTCGTGCGGCGAGAAGTTCTCCATGCCCGTGGACAAAAGCCCAATGCGATGGCCGGCTTGCTGCAGCTGCGGCAGCAGGAGCTCGATGCGCGCCGCCTGACCCACGAACTCGTCGATGCGCGGCATGAAGTAGAAGGTCGTCGGCTGCAGGCCGTGCTCCAGCACCGCGGCGAGAAAGTCGCGCAGATCCGCGGCAATGGCGCCGCTCTCGATCAGCACTTCCTCCGTCGTCCGCATCGTGTGCGGCGTGCGCTGGTAGGCGGCCAGCTGGCGCAAGGCCAGCTTGGCGGGCGGCGTCTGCAGGCCCAGGCCATTCTGCTGCGTGTAGAGGTAGCCCGCGGCCTTCTCGCAGAACGCGCAGCCCACGTGCTCGCGGGTCTGCGCCGAAGGCACCAGCGCATACAACGGGTTGCGGGCCAGGGCGCGGCGGTACAGGCACGCCGGCTCCTCCACGAGGCGCAGCGGCTGGCGGGCCGCACGCAGGGCGTCGGGGTCGAGCAGCACGCGCTCGAAGACGGGGTCGGGCGCGTCGTAGAGGTGCTCTTGCCCATCATCCGTTTGGATTCCCAACACATGGGCGAGCGTGTCGCGCACGGTCCGGCGCGTGGCCTCCGCGCCCGAACGCTCCGCAAAGTCGATGATGCGCGCCGCAGGTGCGGCACCCAGCAGGGCGTGCTCCAGCGGCTCCGCCAGGCGGTTGTGGCAGACGATCAGGTCGGGGCGCCAGTCGCGCACGGCCTGCGCCAGTCGCTCGCGGGAATCCGGTGGCAGATCAACGGTAAAGCGGGCGCCCTGGTGCGTCAGGGCGCGCGGCACCAGCACCGTCCACCACACGACGTCGCGGCAGTGCTGGCGCAAGAGCGGAAGAAGATAGGGAAAAAGCTCCGCGCCATGGTGGCGGTGCGGCTCGTCGCTCATCGTCTCGAGCAGCAGGATGCGGGGCTGGTCCTGCGCTGCACGGTCGATCACACGGGCCTCCGCCGAAAGGGCTTGATGGACAGTACGCGCGACGGGAAGGCCGGGCAAGTGAATGTAGCCGCTGGCGATGACGTGTGCCACCATGCGGGCGCGGCTGCCGAGCCGTCCGGAGTTCTGCATGACCATGCGTAGTTTGCTCCTCCTGCCGCTGTGCCTGTCCGTGCTGCTCGCGCCGAGCCTGGCGCTGGCGCAGTGCGCGACCTGAGGCAACCCCGCTCTCCCGGTGGGAGACACCGATATGGGCCGCGCCTTCGAAGCCGGCGCCGGCGTGCAGCCCCTGCGCGTGCGCGCGGGCCTCGTCTACGGCTATTCGGACAGCACCAAGCTCTACTCCGGCAAGACCGACGTCACCAACGGCGTCGGCTATCGCTTGAACCTGCAGCTCGTCTCGCTCATCGCCAGCGCCGATCACGAGCGCGGCACCGGACTTGGCATCGTCCTGCCCTACGGTTTCATCACCCGCGTCGATCGCACGGGCGCCCCGGAGCGGAGCGACCACGGCGTCGGCGACCTGGAGCTGCGCCTGCGCCAGGACGTGACGGCGCTGCTGCAGCCCGCGAGCCGTCTGTGGCCGCACCTGGTGCTGAGCATCGGATCCGTAGCGCCGACAGGGCCTTATGTCGCAAAGCAGAACGTGTGGACGGGGCAGGGTCCTGCGCCGGTCATCGACACGTACACCTCGCTCGGTCGTGGCGTCTGGTGGCTGCTGGCAGATGCCGAGCTGTTTGGCGCAGTTGGCGAACACTTGGGCTACTACGCCGCGGTCTGGAACCGCATCGCCCTGAACGAAGCGGTCAACGGCTTCGACTGGGGACCGGAGCGCCGCATCAGCCTCGCCGCCTCCTACCGCATCTGGCCCAAGCATTTGAGCGCGGCGTTCGGCGTCGACTGGCAGTGGCGCGCGCATTCCACGGAGATCGTGTGGGATTCCGTGCTCGAAAAGGACGTGCGCAAGGACTTCATCAGCGGCGGCGGCGACTGGATCGACCTCGTTCCATCCGTGCGCGGCGAGTTCACGGACAACCTGTCCTCGACGTTGACAGTCCGCGCGCCCATCTACCGCAACGTGCATGGCACGCAAGGTGTTCAGAATACAGGTGTCTTTCTCGGCTTGCAGTACGCGTTCGGGCTCGGAGCCAAGCCAGCGGCGCTGCGTGCCGTCGACCTGCCCGTGGTGCAGCCGGGGCAGCCGCCGGTCGCGCCGGAGATCGCCGCGCTGCTCGTGCCGGGCAAGATCACGCTGGTCGACTTCTGGGCGACCTGGTGCGAGCCGTGCGAGAGGCTGGGCAAGGAGCTGGAGCCCTTCGTCCAGGAGCACCCGGAAGTTGCGCTGCGCCGCATCGACGTGACCGAGTTCGGCGAGCCGGAGATGGCGCACTACCTGCCCGGATGCGCGGGCGTGCCGGTGCTGGACGTGTACGGCACGGACGGGCGGCTGGTGGCGCGGCTCGTCGGGGACGAAACCTTCGGGTTCCGGGCGAAGATTCCGGTTTCCGTTCGGGATCCGGCTCGGGATCCGGCTCGGGATCCGGCTCGGGATCCGGCTCGGGA
>CAIXAA010000864.1 GCA_903917305.1 uncultured Myxococcales bacterium
CAGGCTGGCGCGTCCTTGGCCGTGGCATGAACAAGCTCTTGGAGATGGAGATCGGGTGGCTGGCGGCAACCGGCGAAGTGGTCGAGGACGATGCGATCAATCTTTAGGCCCGGGATACCGCCCTGCCCGCCAGTCCCGAAGGGACTTCTTGAACCGTAGCGGCCGATTTCAATCGGGCGCGGCTCCCGAACCGACGCTTCCTTCGGGGCGCGCCTTCCGAACACCGCCGCCGCTGGCTCTGCCCGGCGTCCCGGCCGCCTCCCTCTCCCGTTGCGGGAGAGTGACGTCGCGAAGCGACAGGGTGAGGGAGCCGAACCGCCACCATGTTGCACCCCACACCCCACAAGCATAGCCTCAACCCGCGGGCCAACCGACCGCCCGCACCGCGCCAAACGCTCAGGCGCTGCTGGGGGCAGCCGATGCACCGTTTCCTTCCCATCCTCGCCGCACTGCTATGGGCCTGCACCGCCAGCCCCGCCACGCCGGACGCCGCCGACACGGCGACCGATGCCGCGACCACCGACGACGCGGCGGTCCTCCCAGACGGCAACCCGACAGACGCGTGGACGACGTGTCCGACCGGCGTCGGCGCATCCGGGGCGCCTTGCGTCGGCAACCTGTCCTGCCAGTTCGGCCAGGAATGCTGCTGCGGCAGTTGCTCCTACTCGTCGAAGTGCCAGTGCGTGAACGGGCAGTTCGCATGCATGTACTCCGACTACTGCATGGGCGGCGGCAACTGCTCGGGTGGCTGTTCCTCGGGCCAATTCCAGACGACGACGGGCTGCAAGAGCTGCATGGCCATTGTCGCGACCATCGACGCGGGCATCACCGCAGTCCTGGCCGCCGAGCCGACTTGCGCCACCGACGCCGAGTGCACGGTCTGGACGCCCAAGGCGGCGTGCGTCGGCACCTGCCAACGCGCCGCGCCGAAATCGGGCCTGGTCAAGATCCAGGCCGCCGAAGCCAAGCTGGTCCAGGACAACTGCAGTGGCAAGGCGGCCTACTGCGCGAACAGCTACGGCTGCGCGGCCGGCGCTCCCGCGTGCCTGGCTGGCGCTTGCGTGCTGCTCGAACCGTGCGACGGCATCAAGATGCCGCTTGGCGCCGCGTGCGACGACGGCAATGCCTGCACCACCAAGGACGTCTGCGTCGCCAAGGGCCAGTGCCAAGGCTCCGCGCTGTCGTGCGACGACGGCGACCCGTGCACCATCGACACGTGCAGCCCGACCAAGGGCTGCGCCACCGCGCCTTCGACCGGCGCCAAATGCCCCAGCGTCGGCAGTTGCGCCCTCGGCGCCTCGTGTCAGGCCGGCAAGTGCGTCGACAGCGACGTCAAGGGCTGGGTCCAGACGTATCCGGAGCCGGTCGAGACGTATGTCGCGGCGCTCGCCGTGCATCCGGCGGGCGGCTTCGTGCTGGCCAGCAATGGACCGGCGACGGGCACGCAGCAGGCGCGCGTGTGGCGCGTGGGCGTCGATGGCAAGCTGCTGTGGAGCGTCACGCCTGCCATCGCCTTGGCCGTCTCGACCAGCGCCATCGCAGCGACCGCGGACGGCGGCGTGTTGCTCGCCGGCAACGCCTGGGACAACAGCAGTGGACCGGCCCAGGTGTTCCTCGCGCGCTTGGATGCGGCGGGCCAACTCGTGTGGAAGGTCAGCTACGAGGTCGGCAATCCCCTGCCGGGCGGCGGACTCGCCATCCTGCCCAGCGGCGCTGCGCTGGCGGTGCGCATCTCCGTTGCAAACAGCGAGCCGATTGTTCATGTGCTGCGCGTCGATCCCGCCGGCAAGCTCGTCCAGGACATCGCCCTGGGCAAGTCAGCCGGCGCCGGCGGCCCGCGCCTCGTGAGCAGCGGTGCGGACCTCGCCCTGCTCGAAACCGCCATCGACGCCACGCCGCAGGGCAGCCTCGGCGATGCGCGCTTTGTCCGGATCACAGACAACGGCACCATCGCAGTGGACGTCACGCTGCATGAAGACGGCAACGACTTTCCCTCTGACATCGTCGCCTTGCCCGACGGCGGCTTCGTGCTCGCCGGTTGGCGGATTCTGTACGACGGCACCGGCAAGAAGTCCGATACCGGCTGGATGCGGCGCATCGAGGCCGACGGCAAGACGGGCTGGAGCATGACGCTTCCGACCGCATGGCGCGCGACGTGGGACGGCGACGCGGTGGCTGTGTTGACCGCCGGCAACTACTCGGCTGCGGGCGTGCAGGTCCTGCGCTATTTGCCGACGGGTGCGGCTGCGGGCGAGCTTGCGCTGCCGCCCTCGGCGCTGCCGGGCACTGCGGCCGCATTCGCGCGCGACGCGGCTGGGTACGTGCTGGCTGGGACGACGAACATGGCGGCGCAAGCTTGGCTGACGCGTGCATTCGCGCCGTGTCCGGCGGGCGGCTGTGCGATGCCAGGCTGTCCGTGAACCAAGAGCGGTCGCCCCGCGCTACACCCGATCCCGCAAGCAAGCCAGGAACGCCCGCAGATCCGCCGGCCCCGTCCGCGCCGCCTGCGTGACCATCGCCAGATCGATGCCTTCGTAGGCATGGACCACGCGGTTGCGAAAGCCGGCGGCGCGCACCAGGCGCTGCGCCAACGGCTCCGGCAGGATCTGGCGCCGGGCCAGCGCGCGGAAGGCATCCGCATACGTCGCCGGCGCCGGTTCCGCCAATCGCACGACGGTAGCGATGGCGAGATCGATGGCGATCTGCACGGCTTGCCACAGGTGGAGCACGACCACATCGGTCGCATCGGTCCCGGGTTCGAGCAGCGCAGGAGCCGGCGGCACGTGCGAATCGACGCGCGCCAGGTGCCGCTCGATGGCGGCGGCCTTCTCGGCCAGTAGATCGTGGGGCAGGACGCTCATGGCTGCGATCCTTCTGCGACAGGTGCGGGGCCGAGCGCAGCAAGAAACGCCTGTTGCGCCTCGCGGATGATCCCGCCGGCATCGCACCAGAAGTCGACCGCATCGCGCCGGAAGTCGAACCACGGCTGGGAGGCGTCCTCGAACAGCACCGCGCCATCGCGGGCGACGTGCCAGCGCAGGACGGCGCTGCTGCGCTCCAGGTCGGCGACATCGACCGCGTCCGTGCCAACGGCATCGGCCAGTGCGACGGCCAGCGCTGTCCGGTCCAAGTGCGCGTCGCCCAGGACCGCAAAGTCCCAGTCGGACCCCGAATGTGCCTCGCCCCGCGCACGCGAGCCGTGCAGGACGAGCAAGCGCAAGCCAGGGCACCGCTGAGCGGCGGCAAGAAGGCGAGCAGCAATGCTGGGGTCGACGGCCATGACGCTAGCGTAACTCCGTCCGGGCGCGGGAGGAAGTGCGGACGTCCCATCCTCCTCCTCCGTCACCCCCGCGAAAGCGGGGGCCCAGGCTGGAAGCCAAAGGAACCAGCCTGGATTCCCGCTTTCGCGGGAATGACGATGGGATGCGTTGCGCGACCTGAAGGCGCTGCCGTTGATTGCGCCCACCTCCGGCCCGGCTCCCTCGCCCGGTCGCGGGAGAGGGACGTCGCGCAGCGACAGGGTGAGGGCCCGAACCCGACCCGGACCCCGCGAACCTACTCGTAAACCTTCTCCTCCACCGCACCCGCCTCCGCCGCATCCGGCTCCGGATCCCGCACCTTCGCCCGCGCCGCCTTGTTCTCCTTGTACCACTCGGTCGCCGTGATGCTCGCCATCACCTCGTTGGTCCCGGTCCAGATGCTCGCCAGCCGCAAGTCGCGCACGGTGCGCTCGATCGGGTACACGTTGGTATAGCCAATCCCGCCCATGACTTGCATCGAGTTGTGCGCCACCTTCTGGCAGCTCTCGGTCACGAACTTCTTGGTCTCCGACACCAGCCGCCGCACCGTGCCCGACGGCTGGCCGGTATCGACCGCCAGGCTCGTCATGTGCACCATCGCGCGCGAGGCATCGAGCAGCATCGCGGCTTCGGCAATCTGGAAGGACACGCCCTGGAACTCCTGGATGGTCTTGCCAAAGGCCTTGCGCTTCTGCGTGTAGTCCGTCGCCAGGTCCAGCGCCGGCCGCGCCGCGCCGATGGTCATGGCCGCGGTGCCCAGCCGCTCCGGCACCATCATCGTGTTGAACACCGCCACGCCGCCGTGGAGCTGCCCGATCACGTTCTCCTTGGGCACCTTCACGTCGCGGAATACGACGCGGCTGGCACCACCGCCGCGGCAGCCCATCAATCCGTAGACATAATCCGTGGTCACGCCGGGAGCGCGGTCGACGATGAACGCCGTGATGCCCTGGTGCGCGGGCGCATCCGGGTTGGTGCGCGCGTACACGAGGAAGTAGTCCGCCGCCGTGCCGCCGACGATGAAGCGCTTCTGGCCGCTCAAGAGGAAGTGGTCGCCCTTGTCGATGGCCGTCGTGCTGGTGCCGAAGAAGTCGGAGCCGCCGCGCGGTTCGGTCAGGCATTCGGCCGCGAAGATGTCGCCGCGCAACAAGGGCTTGACGTAGCGCTCGCACTGCTCGGGCGTGCCGTGCTGGACGATGGCGTCGCAGACGAGCTCCGCGCCGACGCCAAAGACGCACGCGAAGATGTAGCCGAGCGCGCCGACCTCCTCGATGACCGCCGACGCGGCGACCCAGTCCATGTCGCGGCCGCCGAGCGCTTTGGGGTAGCGGCAGCCCATCAGGCCCAGACGCCCGGCTTCACGCAGGAATTCGGTCGGGAACTGGACCTTGTCGGCGTCCATGTCCAGCACGAGCTGGCGCGGAATGGTGCGAATGAACGCGCGGACATCATCGCGCAACTGAATCGTTTCGGGGGTGAGGAGGAAGTCGTGCATCGTGGGGCTCCGGCAAGGGGGCGGCTACGGTCGCGCTGGCGGCCTGAGACGTCAAGTTGTGCCGCCCCTCATCCCCCAACCCCTTCTCCCGCAAGGGGAGAAGGGGAGCCGGCCGCGTCATTCCTTGCCCCTCTCCCCG
>CAIXAA010000865.1 GCA_903917305.1 uncultured Myxococcales bacterium
AGTGGTCGCTCTTGTCGTTGCCCACCAAGGCGTCCATTTTGCCGTCCTGGTCCAGATCCACCGCCGTCACTTCGGTCAGCCAGCCACCGGGCGGCAATTTCCAGGCGGCGGTCGCGTCCGCGAACTTGGCACCATTGCGAACGAACATACGGTCTTGCATCGACGCGTCGGCGGTGAGCTTGGCCTTGCTGGCGCAATAGAAATCGTCGGCCGTGTACTGGCAAGCCATGTCGTTGCATTGCCCGTAGAAGCCGCCGGCGCCGACCAGGAGTTCATTGCTGCCGTCGCCGTCGAAGTCCGCCCACGCGGCGGAGCAGGCGCTGAAGTCCATGATCGGCGGCAACATGGCGGTGGTCTGGTCGGCGAAGACGCCGGCGCCCTCGTTGTGCAGGTAGACGAAACCGGCCGGCGTGCCGTAGAGCACGTCGAGCAGCCCATCGCCGTCGAGATCCGCCGCCGCGCAGCCCGTGTCGCCAAACTGCGGCGTCCCATAAAATGGCGATTTGACGTGGATCTTGGCCTCGGCTTTCAGCAGCACGGCGTGCGCGGCCAGCTGGCCGGCCACGGCTTCGACCACCAGCAGGTCGTCGCGGCCGTCGTTGTCGAGATCGGCGCCGATGGTGCAGAAGGCGTAGGGCGCCGCCTGGTTCAGCTTCAAGTTGCTGTTGGGCAAGCCAAAATCCGCGGTAACATCCTCGAAGGGCGCCGTCGGCAGCGCCAGCAGTTCGGCCGGCACGTAGCTGACGTCCGCCGGGGCCAGCACATCGGTCACGTCCGCTGCGTCCGCGGCCGCTTCCTCCGCGGCGAGGTCCGGCGCGGCGAGGTCCGGCGCGGCATCGGGCTGCGCGTCGGTCAGGTCCGCGACGCCAAGATCAGCCTCTGAATCGCTGAGTTCCGCAGCAACGGCATCCACGGCATCGGCCACGTCGGCGGCGGCAACGTCCGCCACGCTGGTGTCCGCCGGCGCATCGGCCTGCGCCACTTCCGGCGCATCTTCCGGCAAAAGGTCTGCCGCGACAGGCACATCCGGGGCAGCCTGGTCAGACACGGCATCCGCTGCGGCGGGCGGCGCGTCCAAGGCTTGCATGTCCTGGGCAGCGCCCGGATCCGGCTGGGCATCCGCGGCGTCCAATGAATCCGCTGCCGTGTCGACCGGTTGCACGACCAATGCTGGGACCGCGGCCGTCGAGCACGCCGCCAGCGCCACCGCGAGCAGGAGGACGCCGGCGCAGGCCACCCGTCGCCACACCTCCGCAGCCGGCGCAACGCCTCGGGTCACGGCCGCGGCTCGACGGGTCCGTAGGCGCCGTGATCCGCGAGAAAACGAAACAAATCGTCGTTCTCCAAGGGAGCCGGCACGACGCGCTGCGCGTCGGTCGTCGCCAGCACGGTCTGCAGCAGCGCGGCCAGGGCGAGCGCGGAGGGCGAATCGGGAAACTCCTCCGTCACCGTCGTGCCGTGGCGCGCGGCGGTCATCACGGCCCCGTCGGCGGGGATGATGCCCGCCAGCCGCGTGCCGATGCGCCGGGCAAAAGCCTCGACAACGCCAATGGAAATTGATGATTCGGGTGGCACGCGGTTGGCGATGAGGCCAGCTAAGCGCGCGCCGGATTGGCGGTTGTTGCGCACGGCGCGGGCGACGTTGTTGGCGGCGTAGATGGAGGCGACGTCGCCGGAGACGACGATGTAGGTCTCGCGCGTGCGGCCGGCGCGCAAGGGTACGGCGAAACCGCCGCAGACGACGTCGCCGAGCACGTCGTAGAGCACCGTGTCGTAGCCGGCGAAGAAGCCGGGGATGTAGTCGAAGGCCTTCAAGGTCATGGAGATGCCGGTGCCGGCGCAGCCCTGGCCGGGCTCCGGGCCGCCGGCTTCGATGCAGTCGACGCCGCCGCGGCCTTGCGCAACCAGCGCGCGCAGCTTCTGCACGTCGCCGGGCGCGGTCGCCATCACTTCGGGCAGCGCGGGGCGGATGCTGCCCATGCGCACCAGCAGATGCGACGAATCCGCCTTGGGATCGCAGCCGACGAGCAGCGTGCGATGGCCGGCGCGCGCGAACAGGAGCGCGAGGTTGCTGGCGGTGCTGGTCTTGCCGATGCCGCCCTTGCCGTAGAGGGCGATGCGGCGCTGCTCGGGGATCATGGCGCACCTCGCGCAGCGGCGGCGCGCCGCAGGGAAGCCTCGAAGCGCCCGACCAGCAAGGCGTCGGCGATGCGGCCGGCGAGGTGCAAGGCGCCGTCGAAACCCAGGAAAGGCGCCGGCGTCAGCGGCCGGTGGTGCAGGGACGGAAAGCCGAGCTCCAGGAACGGCACGCCGGCGTGGTGGGCCGTGGCGCGCTCCCAACTGGAGCCGAGCACGAGGTCGACGGGCGCGATCCTGGCCTCCGCCTCGAGCAGTTCGGCCACGGAGCGCACGCTGGGATCGAAGTGCTGCACCGGCGGCCGCTCCGGGTCGTCCGGCAGGCGCGCCTGCACGCCCGGCAGCGTGCGGCAACGGTACATGGGCCCGAGGGCCTCCATACCCAACTCGGTGAGAAACTTGCGCAAACCATCGGCAAGGCCCGGCTCGGCGCAGACCAGCACGCGCTTGCCGGTCAGCACCGTCGCGACGACGTGCGACAGCCGCGGCACGGCGCCGTGCAGCCCCGCCTCGCTGGCTTGCTGCGCCTGCGCCTCGCGCCCGGTCGCCGCGCCAATCTGCTGCAGCCATGCGGCCGTACCGCCCAGGCCGATCGGCAGCCCAGTACGGACCACCGTCGCGCCGGTGCGCTGCGCCAGCAGGTCCGCGGCGCGCCAGCCCAGCGGCAGCGCCACCAGGAAACGCGCCGTCGCCGCGCGCGCCAGGGACTTGAGCGGCACGCCGCTCGGCCAGGTCGGCGCCACGTGCAGGCCGAGATCGGCCAGCAAATGCTCCATCGTCCGCACACTTGCGCGGTGGTCTTCCTGGTCGCGGTCCCACGGATGCCCGATCACCGCGACCGTGTCCGGCTCCAGCCCGCCTGCGACCGGCACCTGCGCGGCCAGCGCCACCAGGCAGGCTTCGAAACCGTCCAGCGCATCGCGGGTGTAGGTGTTGCAGGCGACGTGGCGCGCCGGCACTTCCAGTTCGCGGGTCAGCACTTGCGCGTACGCGTCCAGGTCGTCCTCGACGAGCTTGAGCGGCGTCATCTCCGTCACCAGCAGCATGCCCGGCCGCTGCCGCGCCATGCCGGTGCGCAGCGCGTCGAAGACCACCGATTGCGGCGCGAGATCCAGCTGCCCGACGCCGGAGAGCGACGCGGTCGAGTACAGGCGCGGCACGCCCTGGCCACCGGCGAGCGATTGGCTCCAGTCGTGCTCCGCGTAGCCCTTTTCCTGGAGCACTTCGTAGAGGCACATCGGGCTGTTGACGATGGCCCACACGTCCGGCACGCCGAGCAGGGTCCAGAACACGCCATCGAGGTAGTGCGGCGAGGTGCGCAGCGACAGATCCTGGCTCACGGCATCGCCTCCCCGAGGTAGCTGCGGAAGCGGTCGTGGAACGGCGTGCGCGCCAGGTGCAGGAGGCGGCGGCCGCTGCGCAGGGCGCCGGCGTAGCCCGGTTCGAGCGCGAGCACGTCGAACGGCACGCAGCCGGCGCGCAAAACGCGCGGATCGGCGGGATGTTCGCTGTAGACGAGGCGGCAGCGCAGGCGGCGCAGGGCGGCGCTCACCTCCTCGCCGGGCAGGCGCGGCTCGATGGCAGCGACGCCGGGCAGCGGCGCGGCGGCTGGCTCACCGGGGGCGGTCAGCAGGACGACGTCGAAGCCCAGCTCCGCGAGGAACTCGAACGGTGCAAAGCCGTAGAAGAACTCCGGCGAAGCGACTTCCGCCTGGCGCCCCTCGGGAATCACGAAACAGACGCGCTTGCCGTGCGCTTCCGCGCGAATGCGCGCCAGCCCCGCCTGCACGTCCGGCGGCACCACCGGATCGGGCGCCACACCAAAGAACGCCGCGATTTCGCGGAGCCAGCGCTGCGTCGCCGCCACGCCGTACGGCCCCGCGCTGCGCAGCTGCGGCACGCCGAGCGCATCGAGCACCTCGCCCGGACCGTGCTGCACGAGGTGCCACGGGCTGATGACCCAGCACGCCACGCGCCCGAGCGACGCCAGCGCCGTCGCATCCAGGTAGGGGAACAGCGCCGCCAGCACGGGAATACCTGCGTGTTCAAGCAGTTCGCTCAGCTCGCGCGTCGCCGGCACCTCGCGGCCGCCAAAGCCGACCAGCGCCACGCCGCGCGGCCCGTCCTGCGCCACCTCCAGCAGCGACGGCAGCAGCGTGCGCCAGCGGTTGTCGCCCGCGGCGAGAATCTGGCGGCCATAGTAGATGATGTCGAAGCGCACGGCCTCGCGGCCGGTCTCCTCGCTGCGCCGCGCGACGATGCCGGTCGAGTTGTCCTGCAACTGATGGTAATCGCACATTTCCGCGACCAGCACCGGTCCAGGCCGCGGATCGCGCGCCGCGTCGGCCAACGCCAGATCCAGGCGCGGCTCGCCGCCGTGAAACACCGCGTCATCGTCGAAGTCGGTCACGCGCACGTCGCGGGCATCCTCGGCGTCGCGCGGCCAGGGCACGAGGGTCTGCTGCGTCGGCGTGCCCGGCACGACCGGAATCCCGCAGATGCACTCGCGGTTGCCGTGGCAGACCAGCGGCGCGTAGCCCGGCGAGAGCAGCACCATCGTGTGCGGCAGGAAGGACGCGTTGCGCGAGCGGAACAGCAGGTCCGGCGCCACGGCATGGCGCGCTGCCAGATCCATCAGCTCTTGCGCGAGGTTGCGCGGCGGGGCCGGCGGCAGCGCCGGCGGCGGTTCGGGCGGTGCGATGAACACCGGACCCGGCGGCTCCACGACGGGCGCGCCCTGGTCGAGGATCAGCTGCGGCGCCAGCGCCAGCGCGCGGCCCAGCGCGAAGCCGACGAGGTGCTCGACCTGAAATTCGTAGCGCTGACGCTCACTTTCGCTGCGCGTGTCGCGCACGACGGACAGGGCCACGCTGCCGCCGAGCACCGCGCGGCCGCGGACCTCGCCGGGTTCGAGAAGCCGAGCCTCCAGGCAG
>CAIXAA010000866.1 GCA_903917305.1 uncultured Myxococcales bacterium
GCGAAACGCCGCCGCCGACAGGTCCGGGATCGGCCGCACCACCACGTCCGAGATCGGCCGCCGCGCCGCCGCCACCGGATCGCCGCGCATCGTGCCGGCGCGGTCCGTGTTGCTGTGGAAGGCATGGTGCGTCGCGCGCAAACTCAACCATTCATCGAGGGAAATCTCACCTTCCGGGCTGGCGATCGCCGTCTCGACCCGCGTACCGCTGGCGTCGTGCACCAGCGTCAGGCGCTCCATGCTGCGCGCCAGTTCGAACAGGAAGCACTGCGTCTTGCGCTGCCGCGGGTGGATGAGGAACCGAACAAATGGCGAGAGTTCAAGAAGTTGCGAGGCGCGGGCATCGCAGAGGTAGACCACGTCGAGCAGCAGGTGCGCGGTCCACATCGCCTCGGTCGGCTGCGGCAGCTCCGTGCCGCCGACGAAGAACTGCACGCTGCCCGAATACGTGCGATCGCGCTCGGTCTTGAGGTCCGTCACCCGCATCAGGCGGTAGAGCCCAAGCCAGAGCAGCGAATGCAGCAGGTCCAGGACGGCGCGGCACAGCGCCTCGACGCGCACTTCGTACTCGAACGCGTCATCGCTCGAGGTGTGGCGCAGCAGATCGCGGCGCAGCCCGAGCACGCGCTCCAGCCGCGCACAGCCGTCCAGCTTGTCGTCCGCCGGCGTCAGCGCCCAGGTGCACAGCTCCTGGCAGAAAGGCTTGGGTTTCTTGCGCTCGAGGATGGCGCGGGTCGTCTCGCGCACGATGGCGACCCAGTGCTCGGGCCGCGGATGCTCGAGCCCTTGCAGCAGCGGCTCGACCTCCAGCACCGTAGGCCCGCGCAAGTAATCGCAAATCGACAGCACGCCGAGGAACCGCGCGACGACTTCGACGACCGCGTGCAGGCGCTGTTCGAGCTGGGCCTCGTCGCGGGCGAGCAGGACCTCCTGCCAGGCGGCCGCGATCGGGTAAGGCAGGTGGCGGCAGACCGATTGCTGGGTATCGCTGAGGCTGCCAAGGATCGCGGTCATGCGGATCTACCGCCCTTTGTCCTTGAGCTTCTGCATCAGCAGCTCGCCAAAGGAGCCCACCGGACCCTGCGGACGCTTCTCGGTCTGGTTCGCCTGCCAGGAGGCGGCTTCGGCACGCTCTTCGGCGTCCTGCGCGGCGGTCTTGGACAAGCGCACCTTGCCGTCCGCGCGCACTTCCACGACGACGGCGCGGAACGTCGAGCCGATCGGCATCGCGCGGCGCAGGTCGGTGCCGAACGGCAGGCCGAGATCGGCGCCGGGCACGAGGCCGCGACCGCCCTCCCAGCGCACGAAGACGCCATACGCTTCAACGCGATCGACGGTGACATCGTGCACCGTGCCCATCGTCGGCGGCGGCTGCACGGTGCGCGGCACGGACGGCGCCGCGGCTTCACGCTCGGCACTGACCGGCGCCTGTGTCTCGGGCGGCAGCTGGATGCCCAGGATGCGCGCACCGGCCGGCGCCTTCTCGCCGCTCACCGCCGGCTCCAAGCCCTTGGCCAGCTCGGCCGGATCCAGGTAGGCCAGCGAGATGCGCCGCGCCATCGGATCGACGGCATCGACGCGCACCGCGATGTCCTGGCCCCCCTGCACGACGTCCGACGGCCGACCGATGCGCTTGCCAAAAGCGCTGACATGGACGAGGCCTTCCACGCCCGGCACCAGCTCCACGAACGCGCCGAACGCCTCGACGCGCGTCACGATGCCGCGCAGCACCGTGCCCGGCACCAGGTGCGGCGCCAGCGACTCGAAGGGATCCTTGGCAAGTGCGCGCATCGACAAGGCAATCCGCTCCTTGCCGCCGTCCTTGCCCGGCTCCACGCGCAGCACTTCGACCTCGACCTCCTGGCCGACCTGCACCACGTCTTGCACACGCACGCGGCCGTACGCCAGCTCGCTCGCCGGCACGAGGCCCTCGATGCCGCCGATGTCGACGAACGCACCGAAGTCGCGCACCGCCGTCACGACGCCCTCGAAGCGCGCGCCCGGCTCGAGCTTCTCGCGCGTCTGCTTGGCCTTGCGCGACGCTTCCTCTTCGAGCAGCGCCTTGCGCGACAGCACGACGTCCTTGCCGTGGCGGATCTCGGTGACGCGAAACGCCAACTTCTTGCCGATCATCGACGCGGTGTCTTCGATGCGCCGCGTGTCCATCGC
>CAIXAA010000867.1 GCA_903917305.1 uncultured Myxococcales bacterium
CGGCTGGTGCAGCGTCGGCAGCAGCGCCGATTGCGCGCCGTCGACGGCCTGCAAGAGCTTTGGCCGCTGCACCGCCCAAGCCGGCGCGTGCGTGGCGGCCACCGTCGCCGACTGCAAGCCGACCGACGGCTGCGTCAATGAGGGCTACTGCACGCCGGTCGGCGGCTACTGCACCATCGCCAGCACCGCGGACTGCCAGCAGTCTTTGTCGTGCAAAACCGACCTGTTGTGCGTGTTCAAGAATGGCGCCTGCGTCGCCGCACCGTGAGGCCCGTGAAGCCCATCGACGCCCTGCGCCAGGACCTGGAGCGCGACCTGCAAGCACGCAAGACCGCTGGGCTTTTGCGCACACTGCAGGTGCCGCACGGCATCGATCTGTGCTCGAGCGACTACCTCGGCTACGCCCACGATCCGGAATTATCCAATGAAGTCGCGGCAGTCGTGGCACAGGAGGGCCTGGGCAGCGGCTCGGCGCGGCTGCTGCGCGGGCACCTGCCGCTGCATGACGCGGTGGAGGCGCGGCTGGCGACGTTTTGCGGGCGCGAAGCGGCGCTGCTGTTCAGTTCCGGCTTTGCAGCCAATAGCGGCGTCCTTCCAGCGCTCTGCGGACCAGACGACACGGTCTTCTCGGACGCCTTGAACCACGCCAGCCTCATCGACGGCATCCGGCTGTCGCGGGCGCGCCGCGTGGTCTACCCGCACGCCGACCTCGATGCCCTTGAAACGGCGCTGAAAGTGCCGCGCACGGGCCGCGCGCTCATCGCCACGGAGAGCGTGTTCTCCATGGACGGCGACCTCACGGATCTCACGTCGATCTGCGATCTTGCGGAGCGCTACGGCGCCCTCTGCCTGGTCGACGAAGCCCACGCCACCGGCCTCTACGGCGCGCGCGGCAGCGGCCGCGTCGAAGCCCTCGGCCTGTCGCAGCGCGTCGCCTGCACGCTGCACACCGGTGGCAAGGCGCTGGGCTCCGGCGGCGCGTGGATCGCCGGCGACCGCGCCTTGATCGCCTGGTTGATCAACCATTGCCGCAGCTTCGTGTTCTCGACCGCCGTCGTGCCGGCCATCGCCGCGTCGCTCGATGCCGCCGTGCGCAGGCTGCCGCGCGACGCCCAACTGGTCACGGATCTCCATGAAAAGGCGCGACTTCTGCGCGATCGGCTGCGCGCCAACGGGCTGGACTTGGGGCAGTCGCAGTCGTGCATCGTGCCGGTGCTGCTGGGCGAGGCCAAGCGCGCGCTGGCCGTGGCGAAGTCCTTGCAGGACCAAGGCTTCGATGTGCGCGCGGTGCGGCCACCGACCGTGCCGGAAGGGACGGCGCGGCTGCGGCTGACCGTGCGCGCGCCGCTGGCGCGGGCGGATCTGCTGCGCGCGGCGGATGCGCTGACGCTGGCCGCGAGGCCATGACATGAAAGGCCTTTTCGTCATCGGCACCGATACCGGCGTGGGCAAGACGCTGGTGTGCAGCCTGCTGATGGCGGCGGCAAGTCCGCAGGTTCGCTACTGGAAGCCGGTGCAGACCGGCGAGGACGACGACACGGCGACGGTGCGCGCGCTGGCCCGGCAGCCGGCGCAGCGCTGCGTCGGCGAAGGCGTGCGGCTGACCTTGGCGGCGTCGCCGCACCACGCCGCGGAAGTGCAAGGTCTTGAACTGACGCTGGAACCGCTGCTGGCGCTGGCGGCACGGCACGACACGCCGGGCGCGCGCTTCGTGGTCGAGGGCGCGGGCGGCCTGTGCGTGCCCCTGTCGCGCACGCTGCTGCAGACGGATCTGGTGAAACGTCTTGGGCTTCCGGTGCTGCTGGTCGCGAGCACGCGCCTGGGGACCATCAACCACACGCTGCTGACGCTGCGCGAGCTGGAACGGCAGCAAATCCCCACGCTTGGCATCGTGCTGTCCGGCGCGAGCGATCCGGCGGTGCGCAGCGGCATCGCGGCCCACGGCCTTGTGCCGATTGTGGCGTCGATTCCTGATCTTGCCGGTGAGCTGGGCGAGCCCGGCGACGACGCGCTGGTGGCCGGCTTGCTGCGCGGCACGCCCGGCGAAGGCACCTGGACGCCGAAAGAGCGGCCCGCGGTGGCGTTCTGGGGCCGGATCCTGCTGCAAGTGCCCGCGATTCGCGCGGCCTTGATGTAGGCGCGCCGGGAACTGGCCAGCGCGGCAAATGCGGCGCATTCTTGGGCGCGTGGGCCCGCGCCGGGCCACCGGAGGCTCCATGCGGCCCGCCCTCCTCCTCGTGCTCGCGCTCCTGACGTCGATTCCCTGCGCTTTTGCCGCCCAGCCTGCCGGCCGCACCGTCAAGCCCGAAGCCGTGGTGGTGCTCGCCCGGATGCCGCTGCCGTGGCCGGACCCGGCGACGCTGGCGCTGCCCGAGGCGACGGTGCGGGTCCTGCAAAGAGTCGAGAACATGCAAGGCATCCTCGATCAGCTGCGCGAGGCGCGCTCGGCGGCGCTGCGCCAGGCGAGCGGCGAGGCGGAGCAGGACATCAGCCGCGCCAAGGCGGTGGAGACGACGCTGGGGCCGCAGCTCAAGCACGCGGAAGACAACGTGGTGGCGGCGCGCACGCAGGCCATCGCCGCGCTGCGCCAAGGCACGGTCGGCGCGGAAGCAAGCTTCATTCTTGGGGAACTGGAGCGCGGCGCGGCGCAGGCGCGGCAGGACTTGCGCATGGAGGCCTACGAGGAGGAGCTGCGGGCGCTCGAGACGTGCCAGGGCCACTGCGAGACGCCCAAGCCGCCGGAGCTGAACCTGCAGGCGGCGCGGCTGGCGTGGAAGGCGGCGACCGAGAGCCGGATGCCGCCGGTGCGCGCGATGGCCTGGTATGCACTGGGCTACGCCGCGGAGGACGCCGGGCAGTCGAGCGAGGCGACCGCCGCCTACCAGATGGCGCAGACCGACGCGCGGCCGGCGCTGGCCGACGAGCTGCACCTGCGCCTGGGCAACCTGGCGCTGGACGATGGCCAAGAAGCCGAGGGCAAGAAGCACTTTGCCGCGATTGCCGCGCCGGACAAGCAGCGCTTGGCATGGGCGCGGCTGACGTTGGCGTACTTGCAGCGCGACCGCTGCCTGGACGTGGTGCGCAGCGCGGCGGCGTACCGCGCCATCGTGGCGGAGGCGGGCGAGCTGGACGCCGAGGTGCGGCATTGGGAGGCGCAGTGCGTCGCCGATCCCTACAGCGGCCTGACGGAAGCGGATTTTGACAAGCTGGGTGCCGCGCCCGATGCGCTGCTCAAGGCTGAGATCGAGCGGCAGCGCAAGGGCTTCACGCTGCCGACCACGGCGCGGCAGGCGGCGGTGCTGCTGGCGGAGCGCTGCGTGGACCTCAGCGTGCGGCGCGAGGATCCGGAGGAGACGGCCGCGGCCAAGATCTCGGGAACGCTGCAGAAACCGGTGGTGCAAGGCATGCCGGAGGACCTGGCGGTCCAGGTGGCGGCGTGCATGGCGCGGCGCGCGGACAAGCTGCCGAAACTGAAGGGCAAGATCGACGGGCCGATCGTGGTGCTGCCGGTGCGGGTGCCGTAGGTGGAGGATATTTTGAGGATTGTACACGTTTTTTGCCTTTGCCTTGCGCTGACTGCGGCTTGCGGCGGCAACGACGCACCCGCACCATCGACGGGGGCACACGAACACAGCGCCACTGCGGACGGCATTCGCATCGGTGATCCTGGCGTTGGAGGATCCTTGCTTCCGTTTGTTCTTGTCGACGGCGTGTTGCATGGCGGCGGCCAGGAGGGTGGTTGCGCGGTCAACGCCGCTTGGGAGCTGCGCTGCCCGGCCGGAGATGTCGGTACTGTCGTAGCAACGCGGTCCGGTCCGATGGTCGAGGTTTGGGTCGAACTGGCGCGGGATGCCACGGTCAGCGCCATCGAGTTGCGCGGCGCGCTCGACGGCGTCTTCTGGTATCCCGATGGCTATCGTTGGCTTTCCAACGGTTTTCAGTCTTGGTCGCAGTCAGGTGTGCTCGCAATCGTCGAACCGACCGAAGACCAGGCGGTGGAGGACGCCCTGAAGGCGCGAGGCGACGCCGAAGTCATCCGAAAGGGAGGCGAGCTGTCCTGGTGGTACACGACAGTCGGCGCGTCCGGCGCGAACTTCGTGGCGGGAGCCTTGTCCGCTGCGCGCTGGAAGAGCTGGACGCATCTGCAGCACACGGGCTTGGGAATGCGCCTCGTTTCTGGCGGCGGTGGCAACACCGTCTTGGGCAAGAAAGGCGACAAGATTTCAGGGGAATCATGGTTCGTCGCAACAGGCCCGGATGTGAACAGCCTCCTCGCTGACTACGGCAAGCGTCTCGCAACCTTGCGCAGCAAACCCCTCCCCCAACCCGAAGCCGGCTGGAACTCCTGGTACGAGTTCTGGGACAGCGTCACCGAAGCCAACGTCCGCGCCAACGCCCCGCTGGCCAAGGCGATCCTCACGCCGCTGCTGCCCAACCACGCACCGCCGCTGCGCATTGTCGTCGATGACGGCTGGGAGAGCGGCTGGGGCGACTGGACGCCGAACGCCAAGTTCCCGTCGGGCCTGGACGGCCTGGCCAAAGACCTGAAAGCAGACGGCTTTACCATGGGCGTCTGGCTCGCGCCGCTGCTGGCCGCCGAATCGAGCGAGGTCTACAAGGCGCACCCCGACTGGTTCGTGCAAGGCGCGGTCTACAACCACTTGAAGAACGGCAACATGCACGTGCTCGACGTCACCCATCCGGACGCCGCTGCGCATTTGGCCAGCGTGATCAACCAGTTGGTCGCGTGGGGCTACGATCTGCTCAAGATTGACTTCCTGTTTGCCGGCACCTGGGAAGGCGGCCGTCACGAGGCGGTCACCGGCATGGAGGCGTACAACCGCGCGCTGCAGATCATTCGCAAGGCCGCGGGCGACAAGACGATCCTGCTGGCGGTCGGCGCGCCGCCGATTCCGACGCTGCAGTACGTCGACGCCTGGCGCTCCGGCACGGACATTGCCGTCGAAAACTTCGGGCCATCCTGGCCGTTCCTGCCCAACCAGCTGCGCAGCCTGGGCGCGCACCTGCCTTTTTGCGCGGCGATGCGCTGCGACGCGGATCCCGTGCTTTTGCGCGATCTTTCGCATGACGAGGTCGATTTTGGCGCCTGGACCGTGGCGCTGGCCGGTGGCGGTCTGTTCCTGTCCGATGACCTGACCAAGCTGCCGCCGGAGCGCAAGTCCTGGGGTCTGGACATCCAGCGCGTCGGCCTGGCCCTGGGCGGCACGACCGCGATTCCCAAGCCCTTCTTCCCGGATGCGCCGCCGCAGACGCTGACCAATCCGGTGTTCGAGCACCTGCAGAGCCTGGGCGAGCCGGTGGCGCACAGCCTGGAGGTGGTGCCGGTGCTGTGGCAACTGCCGGACGGCGCATGGCTGGCGCTGAATCCCACCGACGCGGCGCACAAGGCTGGCGCAACGGATCTGCCGCCGCACAGCGCGACCTTGCTGCCGTAACGGTTGCGTACGCTGGGCTTTCCCCGCATCCTGCAACCGCCGCCGCACCTGCGGCCCCGGAGTTGTCATGGCCCCCGAGACCGCCCTCACGCGCCACGCCCAGATCGAAGTGCCCATCATCTGCGGCGCCATGTACCCGTGCAGCAACTACGAGCTCATCGCCGCGGTGTCGCAGGCGGGCGGCATCGGCATCGTGCAGCCGATCTCGCTGGTGTACGTGCAGAAGCTCGACTTCCGCGACGGCCTCAAGCTCATCAAGACCATGACGGACAAGCCTTTTGGCATGAACGTCATCACCGAGAAGTCCTCGGAGAAGTACCTGGAGCGCATGAGGGGCTGGCTCGACATCGCGCTGGAAGAGGGCGTGCGCTTCTTCGTGACCGCGCTGGGCGATCCGCGCTGGATCGTCGAGCGCGTGGCGCCGTTCGGCGGCGTGGTCTACCACAACGTGACCGAGCGCAAGTGGGCGCAGAAAGCCGTGAAAGCCGGCGTGCACGGGCTGATCGCGGTCAACAACCGCGCGGGCGGCCATGCCGGCGAGAAGTCGCCCGAGCAGCTGTTTGCCGAGCTGGGCGACCTCGGCCTGCCGGTGGTGTGCGCGGGCGGCATCGGCGACGAGCAGGACTACGCGCGGGCGCTGGCGCTGGGCTACGTCGGCGTGCAGCTGGGCACCCGCTTCATCGCAAGCGAAGAGTGCAAGACGCACGCGGACTACAAGGCCGCGATCTTGAAGGCACAAAGCAAGGACATCGTGCTGACCGACAAGATCAGCGGCGTGCCGGTGTCGGTCATCCGCACCCCGTACATCGACAAGGTGGGCGCCAAGGCGGGGCCGATCGCCAAGATGTTGCTGCGCAATCCGCGCACCAAGAGCTACATGCGGATGTTCTACACGCTGACGGCGCTGTGGAAGCTCAAGCGCTCCTTGCAGCAAGGCAGCGGTTACAAAGAGTTCTTCCAGGCCGGCAAGTCGGTCGACGGCATCCACGCGATCGAGCCGGCGGCGGTGATCGTGCGCCGCTTCGCCGCCGCCGCGGAGCTTCAGACCGCCAAGAGCGCTTGATCCTGCACGACTTCGTCGCGGCGCTCCCGCTGCTGGTCCCACACCCGCGCGTACAGCCCTTCTTGCCGCAAAAGCTGTTGATGTGTGCCCTGTTGCACGATGCGCCCGCCTTCCAGCACCAGGATCTCGTCCGCGCGCATGAGCGCCGACAGGCGGTGCGAGATGACGACCGCGCTGGTGTGCCGCTCGCGGATTTCGCCTTGCAGGACATCGAGCAGGCGCGCCTCGGTGTCGTGATCCACGGCGCTGAGCACGTCGTCGAGCACCAGCAGCCGGCAGCCGCGGTAGAAGGCGCGCGCGAGCTGCACGCGCTGGCGCTGACCGCCGGAGAGCATCAGGCCGCGCTCCCCCACGACGGTCTCCAGGCCGTCCGTGAAGCGCGCCACTTCGCCTGCGAGCTGCGCTTTCTCAACCGCCAGCGCCACGCGGTCGTTGTCGACGTCTTCGCTGCGATCGAAGAACGCCACGTTCTCGCGGACGCTGCGCGAGAACAGGAACGCGTCCTGCGGCACGATGGCGACCGCGCGGCGCAGGTCGTCCGCGGCGACATCGAGGAGGTCGACGCCGTCCAGCGACACCGCGCCGGGCGGCGGCGGCGCGAGGCGGCCAAGGATCGAGACCAGCGTCGATTTCCCTGAACCCACAGCGCCATAGACACCGAGCACCTGGCCCGGATGCAGCTCGAAGCTGAGATCGTCCAGCGCCGGCGGCGCGTCCGGCTGGGCGTCCGAGTGCCGGTAGCTGAGGTGCGAGACGCGCAGGTGCACGCCGCCTGCGCTGGGCGGCAGCGGCTGGGTGCCGAGCGGCAGATCCGGCGTCAAGCTGAGGACATCCCACACGCGCCGCAGCGACACGAAGCCGCGCTGCAGCACGCCGACCGCCCAGCCCGCCGACGCCAGCGCGCCGACCAGGACGCCGATGTACGACGCGTAGGCCGCCAGATCGCCGAGCGTCATGCGCTTTTCGACCACATGGCGGCCGCCGATGAACAAGAGCAGGAAGATGCAGAGGTTGCCGACCACGCCGACGATCGGCATCAGGAAGGTGCGCACCAGCGCGGTGTGCTGGTTCAGGGCGGTGAAGTGCTCGTTGTCGGCGTCGAAGCGGCGCAGGAAGCCCGGCTCCGCGGCGGCGCCTTGCACGACCGCGATTCCCTTGTAGGTTTCGAGGACGGTGTCGGACAGGCGGCCGAGCGCCTCCTGCACCTGCTTCATGCGGCCAAACAAGTAGCGCACGCCGACGCGCAGTGCCGCCATCGCCGCCAACAGCGGAAGAATGCACCACAACGTCAGCCAGGCATCGGTGCGCAGCATCTGCCAGAGCGAGAGCACGGCGGCGAGCACGATGTTGAGCACCATGATCACGGAAAAGCCAACCAAAGCGCGGACAAAGGTCGCATCGTCGCTGGCGCGCGCCAGGATGTCGCCGATGCTCCACTTGCGGAAGAACTGCGGGGACATGCCCAGCAGGCGCGCGAGCATGTCGTTGCGGACGCGAAACTCGATGGTGCGCCCGGGGTTGAAGAACAGGATGCGCGAGAAGGTGCGCACGAAGATGACCGCGACGGCGAAGCCCGAGATCCACCAGGCGAAGTGGTGCACGACCTCCAAGCGGCGCTGGCCGGCGAGCTCGTCGAAGACCTCCTTGAGCATCCGCGGGATGGCGATGGTCAGCAGGTTGGTCGCGATGAGGAACAGGATGCCGAGCACATAGGTGCCCAGGTAGCGGCGGACGTAGCGGCGCAGGAACTCGGGGATCATGGACCGGCTTGGATGCGCGCGGCGGCGGCGCTGCCGGGGACTGTACGCGAGCGGCGAGCTTGGCGCCAACCCCCCGCCGTGCGTGCGCAGCCCCGACAAAACGTGCTATGGAGAGGCCATGCAAGGCGAACGCACCACGAACCAGGACCTGCAGCTGCCGCGCATGGCCGTGGCGTGTCCGGCGGGGATTCGCGCGATGCAACGCCTCGTGTGGGAGCGGGGCTGGCGGCGCGTGTGCGTGCTGGGATCGAGCAAGAATGCCGGCAAGACCACGACCTTGAATGCGCTCGCGGCGGCGGCCGGGCAGATGGGCGAGCGCGTTGGCCTGTGCAGCATGGGCCTGGACGGCGAGGCGTTCGACGCGTGGCTGGACTGCCCCAAGCCGCGGGTGCAGGTCGAGAAAGGCACGCTGCTGGTGACGGCGGCGGCGATGGCGCAGCAGGCGGGGCCGTTGCTGCGCCTGTTGAAACCGGCGGGCTTTCGCAGCGCGCTGGGCGAGACGGTGTTGTGCGAGGCGCGGGCGCCGGGCGGCGTGCAGCTGTGCGGCGTGCCGCACCGGGCGCATCTGGGCGCGACGGTGGAGCTTCTGCGCGCTGCCGGCGCGGACCGCGTGCTGGTCGATGGCGCCTACCACCGTCAGGCCGCGGCGCACGGCGATGTGGCCGACGCGCTGGTGGTCGCGGTCGGCGCGGTGCTGGGCGCGGATCCGCAGGCGATCGCCGAAGCTGCGGCGCCGACGCTGGCGGCCCTGGCGACGCAGGCCTGGGATGGCGAGATGCAAGGAATGCTTGAAGTTCCTGGCGGCTTGTCGGACGCGTGGCTGCAGCGCCAGTCGCTTGCCGGCGTGCGCTGCCTGCTGGTCGAGGGCCCGAGCCGCGTGCTGCTGGGTCCGGCGGCATGGAGCGAGCTGCGGCGCCGCGCAATCCGGGTGGCCGCGCGCCGCCCCCTGCCCGTGTGCGCCGTGACGACGAGCACGTTCCGCCCGGACGGCGCCCCGGAGGATCCGCTCGCGCTGCAACGCGCCGTGGCCGAGGTGCTGCAGCGCTGGTCCCTGCCGTCGCTGGCCATCGTCGATGTCGTGAGCGGGATGCTGCTGGGGGAGGTGCCATGAGCGAAGCCGATCTGCTGCGTCACCTGCCCTCGATCGACCGCGCCAAGTCGCACGCCGCGCTGCAAGGCTTGGATGTGCCTGACGAACTGCGCACGCAGCTGTGCCGCGATGCCGTGGCGGAGGTGCGGGCGCGCGTGACCCAGGGCGAGTTGACCCGGCCACAGGCGATCGACGCGGCGCTGGCGCAGATCCTGGCGCGCGATCGGCAGCTGTTGCAGGGACCGATCCTGCGCAGAATCCTCAATGGCACAGGCGTCTTGCTGCACACGGGCGCGGGTCGGGCGCCGCTGCCGGCGGTCGCGTTGCAAGCGATGACGCAGACGGCGCGCGGGTACTGCAACCTGGAAGTCTCCCTGGCGAC
>CAIXAA010000868.1 GCA_903917305.1 uncultured Myxococcales bacterium
CGGCGCCGAGGCATTGCCCAGCGCATCCGCACCGGTCGGCGCGAGGTAGTTCGCGCCGGGTTGCAGCGTCACGCCGGGGAATTGCACCGTCGTGACACCCGGCGTCCCAGGCTGGCAGCCGAGCGAGGCGCCGTTGACGCTGAGGCACACCGTGGCCGCATCCGTCGCCTGGATCGCGACATCGGTCTGATAACCGGGCGTATTCGGCTGGGTATCCGGATCGTCGACCGCCGTCAGCGTCGCCTTGGCCGGCAGCGTCACGACCAGCGTCGGTCCCTGCGTGTCGATCGTCACCGTGCGCACGACGTCGCTGCAGGCCGACTCCGAGGCGAGATTGCCCCAAGTATCCGTAGCTTCGAGCGTCAGCTTGTACACGCCGTCCGGCAGTTGCGCCGGCGGATTGCCAAAGCTCAACGGCAACTTGGCCACGAGCGAGCCCTTCTGCATCGTGCCGACGGTCACTTCGGGGTAGGCCGTGCCCGTCTGGGAGGTCAGCCGCGCCTTGATCGGCACGCCGTCGAGGTTGCTGCCCACGACCGCCACCTGCAGGCCGGATGCCGCGACCGTCACGCTCGACGGCGGCAGCACGACGCTCAGGCAGGGCGCGGGAAGACCAATCTTGAAGGCCACTTCGGCGCTCTGGCTCGGATTGGGCGCATTGTCGCGGGCAAAGCACACGACGTCGTTGCCCAGCACGTCCACGTCCAGCGTCACCGGCACCGCCAGCGTCGCCGCGCTCGCGTCCGTCACGGTCGCCTTGCCGACCGCGTCCGGCAGGTAGCTGTTGCCCAGCCCTGCTTTCTTGCAATAGATCGAGATATCGCTGTCCTGCGTCGGCTGTTGCAGGCTGACCAGGAACGCCGCGTCGTAGACGGTCGTCGTCGTCGGGTCGCCGTCATTCTTGGCCAGCAGCACCTGGCCCGGCGCCGGATCCTGAATCAGCATCGAGGCCTTGGAGACGAACACGCTGTACGGCACCGTCACCGAGCTCGACAGGCCGCAGCTGTTGGTCGCCAGGATCTTGACCGAGTAGGTCGCCGATTGGGTGAACGACAGCGGGAACTGGAAGGAGCTGTCGACCTTCGGCGTCGCGTCCCCCGCCGGCACGCCGTTGATGAAAAGCTTGACCGCACTGGTGTCCGCCGGCGTCATCGTCGTCGCGGTGCCCACCAGCGGCAGCTGCACGCCGTCCGTCTTCGCATCGGTGTCGTCGCCCAGCGTGATCTGGCCCGGCAACGGCTGCGCGATGGTGATGATCGGCGCCTCGGTCGTCAGCACGACGGGCAGTTCCGCCGACTGGCCCGGCAGCCGATCCGGATGGGATTCGTCCTCGACGACCGCCGTGACCTTGGCGATCTCGCCGACCAGGCCGGTGGCATCCGCCGACAGCGTGACTTCCACGGGCGCCGACGAGGCGCCGCCGAGCGCGACCTTCACCGACTGGCCCTTCTTGCCCTGCGCGTCGACGAACGTGATGAACGCGTGGGTGCAGTCCGGCGTCGTGGTCTTGACGATGAACGTGTACTGGAAGCCGGCGACCGCGGCGTTGCCGTCCGCGATGAGGCAGGAGGGCGGCGGTTCGATGCTGGCCGTGCAAGCGCCGCCGCAGTCGAGGACCAGCGTCTTGCCCGCCTCGACCTTGGCTTCGCCGACGACCGCCGCGCTGACGGTCAGCACGATCGGCGCGCCGGTGCAAGGCAACGTGATTTTATCGAGGCGCGCTGCGCCCTTGGCGATCGTCGAGGTGACGCCCGAGTCCTTGCCGTTGATCAGCAGGCTCACCGGCGTGCCGTCCGGCACGTTCTGCGCGGCGACCACGACGTCCACCTGCACGCCGATGTCCGGGTACTTGTCGTCCGCGAGCCCCAGCGACGCGCTGGTCGTCGTGCCTTCGAGCAGGTTGCCCTTGGCCGTCTCCACATGGAAATTCACGGACCGCGTCAGTTGCACATCGGCGTCGCCGCTGGTGTCGGTCGTGCTCACGTCGTTCTGGCAACCGTCGCCGATGCAGGCGGCTTGAGGTCCGCGGACCAGCTGGTCATCGGTGCACGCGGCGGCGCCGAACAAGAAGCCGACGCACAAGGCGAAGCGCAGGATCCACGGCTTGTTGTTCATCGAACCTCCTTGACCACGGCGCCGCGAGCGCCCGCTGCTAGCCACATGGCGCATCCTCCGCGACGACGATCACCTGCTTGTCGAGCAGCGACTGCAGGAACAGACCGACATCCACATGCGCCTGCTGCGCCGAGACCTGGTAGCGCGCGACAACCTGCGCTTCGAGGTCCGCACGGCGGGCATTTCCTTGGGCAATTGCCAGAAACGTATCGACTGCTGACGGCACGGACAGGCGGTGGAAGGCGCGATCGCTGGTCACGATGAAGATCTCGCCGCCGACGGCGCGGTGCGACGCTTGGGGGTGGACGGCGTAACGTGTCTGCCCCTCGTTCATCGACCGCGTGCCTCCATCCTCGGGCGTGCACTCGCCCCTTGTGCTTTGTTGCCGGATCGCCCGCAAAGGTTGCTGTCCCATCTGCGGCAAGCGCTACCCGCGCCGAAGCTTTGCCGTATCGCCCCGCCGAGGCCTCAACAACCTTGGCCGTATTTGCACGCAACCGTGGAACCCCAAAGCTGCATTGGCGAGCGCTCCCGGCTGATGCCGAATGGATGCATTGTGCCGAATGGGTCTCAGCGTGGCAAGCAGGCGTCCGGCCAAGCTGCCTGCCTGCACGCTTTGCGCCAGCGGGTCAGCCGCGTTCGGCGGTCAGGGCGATCTCGGGGACGGCGTAGCCTGCCGCGACCTCCGCCTCGCTCACCGCCAGGTAGCGCGGCTGCAAGCGAAGGGCGGCGCTGCGGGCGTCGGCAGGCGCGGCAACGGCCAGGAGGGCGATGCGCTCGGCGCTCGGGTGCGGCGGCAGGGCCAGATCGACGACCTGCGCAGCGCCAAAGGCTTCACAAAGGGCCACGTGAAGCGCGGTTCCAGCACCCAGCGGCGCGCCGACCAGCCCGACGACACGCGGCCCTTGGCCGGCCAGGGCGTGCGCCCAAGCTGCGGCATCGGCATCGGCGACGACGGCTTCGCTCACCTGCCCAGGCGCCGGCGACCAGGCCACGAAGGAGACGCCGCGGCGGGCTGGCAGCGCCGCGACCACGGCATCCGCAGCGCGGGCCGCCCAGGCATCGGCCACCATGGCTTCGAGGGACCCGATGCCGACCACCGGCAGCCCCAGCCCCCAAGCCAGCGCCCGCGCCGTCGCCAGCCCGAGCCGCAGCCCCGTGAAGGAGCCGGGGCCCACGTCGCAGGCCACCAGATCCAGCTCGCACGGTTGCAGCCCCTGCTCGGCCAGCAGCCGCCAGATCAGCTCGGTGAGGTTGCGCGCACCGCCGCGTCCCACTTCCACATCGATGCCAACGCCGGCCTGGCCGGGCTGCTGCAGCCAGATGCCATGGTGCGAAGTCGAGGTGGTGAGGGCCAGCAGGTTCAAGGCAACTCACAGGATCGCCGAAAGCGGCGATCCGGGAACAGTGTTGTCGGGCCGCAAGCTCACCCGAGGCGGGATTCGCCGCGACGGGTCGCCAGAAAGTGTCATTTCTGGCGCCCCTGTCAATCCGTCAGCGAGGCGATGAGGCGCTGCACGTCGTTCTTCATGACCACGACGAACAAGAGGCCCAGGAAGCTCATGCCGACATACGCCGCGATCTGGCGCGTGCGCAGGCTGACCGGCTGGCGCTTGACCGCCTCGATCGCCAGGAACAGCAGGTGGCCGCCGTCGACCAGCGGGATCGGCAGCAGGTTCAGGATCGCGAGGTTGACGCTGAGCCAGACCATCAGCTCGAAGAAGTAGCGCCAGCCGAGATCCGCTGTGCGCGAAGCGAGTTGCGCCATGAAGATCGGCCCACCGACCTCCTTGACCGGCACGTGGCCGCGCAAGAGGCCCGCCACGGTCAGGACGGTGACTTCGAGCGCTTCGCCCATCTTCTCGCGGGTCTGGTGGATGGCGTGGCCGAAGATCTCCGGATTATCAATGATCTCAGGATCTTCGTAGTCAACGACGCCGCTCGCGCCGAACAGCAGGCTCGGCCGTTCGTCCTTGCCGACCGTCACGCTCAGCGTCAGCGGCGCGATGCGGTCCAGGTAGCCGCGCGCCAGCGTCGCCTGCGGATCCGCCGCGGCCACCAGCGCTTTGTCCAGCAGCGTCTCGGTCTTGCGCTTGCCGGCCAGCAGATCGGCCAGCCGCTGCCCTTCCTCGGGCTGGAACACGTGGCGCACCGTCAGCATGTGCGGGCGGCCCAGGGCCTTGCGCATCCGCGCGACCAGCTCCTCCACGGGCAGTCCCTGGCTGGCCGGATCGCTGCGCACGTCGTCGTAGGGCTGGCTGAGAAGATCGAACAAATGCAGGAAGCTGCGCGCAGGCACCGCGTCCACCGCCAGGATCTCGTCGCCCGGCGTCAGCCCGGTCTGCGTGTCCGCCGGCGATCCCTTCTCGACCGGCCCGACCACCAGTTGCGCCGGCGTGATGCCGAGCGCCTCCGCACTGTTCACCCCGCGAGCATCGCGCTGCGTGCCAGGATCCAGCTTGATTTCAACGGTCTTGGCCTCGTGCTGGTGGTCGAAGGCCGCCTGCAGCTGCGGCCGCGGCACCGGCGCACCGCGGCGCATCCGCGCCACCGTCAGCGTCAGCGGCTGGCCGCGCACGAGCGCCTTGGCCAGCACGCGATCCAGCTCGTAGAGCCGCACGCTCTTGACGCCGTTGACCGCCATCACCTGGTCGCCGCTGCGCAGCCCGGCCAGCCACGCCGCGCTGCCCGGCGCCACCGCCATGACCGAAGTCTGCGCGTCCGGCCGCACCTCGATGCGCCCGACGGTGTCCACCAGGCCCAATTCCGCAAGCCGCACCTGGCGATGCGCCGCGGGCGTCAGGGTCAGCGCCAGCTTCTGGCCATCGCGCTCGTACTCGATCTTGGTCGGCTGCCCCGGGCGCGCGGCGATGGCGCGGCGCAGGTCCTCGAACGTGAGCACCGGCTCGCCAGCGACCGACAGCACGCGATCGCCCGTCTTCAGGCCCGCTTGCGCGGCCGGCCCTTCGGGCATGACGGTGCCGAGCCGGCTGGAGACGACACGGCCATCGAAGAACAGCGCGCCGAAGAACAGGATGAACAGCGGCAGGATGAAGTTGGCGATCGGCCCGGCGGCGACGATCAGCGAGCGACGCCAGACCGGCTTGGAGGTGAAGGCTTCAGGATCTTGTGAGATTTCCTGATCGATCGGCGCGCTCGGGTCGTCGCCCAGCATGCGCACGAAGCCGCCCAGGGGCAGCAGGCGCACGGCGTATTCCGTGCCACCGCGCACCCAACGCAGCACCGTCGGCCCGAAACCGATGGAGAACGAGAGCACGCGCACGCCCATCCAGCGCGCCACGATGAAGTGGCCGAACTCGTGGAACAGCACGAGCGGGACGAGCAGCAAGAGAAAGTGCAGCAGGAACATCCACGCTCCGTGACAGGTCGGCGGGGCCATCATGCCCAGACGCGTGCCGGCAGTATAGCCCCTTTGCGCAAACGCGCATTCCCTCAGCCCCGCGACCCACCGACACCCTTGCCGATCGCGCGCTTTGTCGCCAAGATCCGCGCCATGAAAACGCTCGCCGTGCTGACGATTCGCTGCCTGTTGCTGATCCTGCCCTGCGTCGCCCTCGCCGCGCCGCGCACGACCGGTGCACCGTTGCCGCCCGCCGTGCGCGAAGTCGATGCGCGCGTGCAAGGCAGCCGGGCGGACGTGTACCTGGCGATCGAGGCGGCGTTCTTGCGCAGCCCGCAGTTCACGGAGCGCTGGATCGAGGCCGTGCAGCGGCCCCTCCTGGGCACGCTGGCGCCGCGCGGCGTGCGCGGCGTGGAGCTGTGGACGCGCACGCCGGACAAGCATGGCGCGCTGGGGCCGTGGGTGCGGCTCGTCTCGCTTCTGCCTGAGATTCCTCCCGTTCCGCGTCGCGACTACGAGAGGCCGCAGGGCGCCGCGCTGCCGCCGCCGCCGCCGGGACCGTCCGTGGTCAATGGCGCGGTGGCCGCGGGTTGGCCGCCTGGAGGCCTGTCCGGCAAGCGCATCTACATCAGCCAAGGCCATGGTTTTACTTGGACGCAGTCCTCTGGCCATTGGGAGACGCAGCGCGGCAACACGAACAAGCTGGTCGAGGACCTGCTCAACGCCGAAGCGGTGAACCACTACCTCGCGGCGATGCTGCACAACGCTGGGGCCGAGGTGGTCACGGCGCGGGAGCGCGATCTGCAGACCCAGATGGCGATCGTCGATGACGGCGACGGCGCGGCCGGCGGCTACGGCGAACAGGGCGTGTTCCAAGCCGGCACGGCCGCTGGCTTCAAGAGTGGCCTTGCACCGTATGTCGGCCAGATCAATCCGTTTGTCGAGGGCAGCTACCGCGCCGCGCAGGCCGTGTCCGGGGCGCCGACCGCGACCGCCAGCTACGTGCCGGATGTGCCGCAAGACGGCATGTACGCGGTCTACCTGGGTTATGTTGCCGGCACCAACCGCATGAGCGACGCCCACGTCGAGATCCGCCACACCGGCGGCGTCACGCACCTGCGCATCAACCAGCAGAGCCATGGCGGCACATGGAACTACCTGGGCCACTTCCGCTTTCTCGGCGGCACGCACCCGGACAGCGGCGCCGTGCTGCTGCACAACGACTCGCTGCAGGATCCGACCGGCAAGTACCTCATCGCCGATGTCGTGCGCCTTGGCGGCGGCCAGGGCGACATCTCGCGCGGCACCGGCCAGCCGCCGTCCGCAGGGCCGGTCTCGACGCGGCCGCGCTGGGAAGAATGCGCGCGCTACACCGCGCAATACTTCGGCGCGCCGCCAACGGTCTACAACATCACCGCCGACGACCACAGCGACGATGTCTCGACGCGCAGCCGCTTTGCCGCCTGGGACCACGAGGACGGCGAAGATTCCGTCTTTGTTTCCTGGCATACCAACGCGCCCTCGCCGGCGCGCGGCACATCGACCTACGTGTACGGCCCCAATGCGCCCGACGGCACGTACCAGTTCACCGGCGCCAAGGACAGCGACAAGCTCGCGAAATTGCTGCAGGACACCATCGTCGCCGACGCCAAGGCGCTGTGGGATCCGACCTGGAAGGATCTCGGCGTGTTCTCGGCCTATTTCGGCGAGATCAATCCCAAGCACAACAGCGAGATGCCGAGCGTGCTGGTGGAGGCCGCGTTCCACGACACGCTCGCCGATGCCGACTTCCTGCGCGAGCCGCGCTTTCGCCATTCGCTGGCGCGCAGCATCTACAAGGCGATCACGACGTATTTTGCACAGCGCGACGGGCTGCCGGTCCACCTGCAGCCGGAGCCGCCGGGTCAGGTTTTCGCCAGCAACCTGGGCGGCGGCAAGGGGCGCGTGACGTGGCAGCCGGGGCTGTCGGGCGGCGTGTACGGCGATGCGGCGGCGGGCTATCGCGTGCTGTTCTCCAAGGATGGCAGGGGGTTCGACGCCGGCGTGGCGACGACGCAGCTGACGCTGGATTTCGACATGCCGCCAGCCGGCACGCCGCTGTACCTGCGCGTCGTGGCCACGAATCCTGGTGGGTGGTCGCTGCCGTCCGCCGTGCTTGGCGTGGTGGCTGGCTGTCTGGGGCCGGGAAGAGCGCTGGCGGTGCAGGGCTTTACGCGTCTCGACTCGGTGCAGACGCCGGTGGACGACCTCTCGGCGTGGAATGACGGCCAGGTGCAGCGGCTGCGCCAGACGCGCATGAACCGCTTCGACCACCTGATCGAGCACATCGAAGCGCTGGCGGCGGCGGGGCTGTCGGTGGACTCGGCGGATCGCGATGCCCTTCCGGATCTGGGCACTTACGCGCTGATCGACTGGGCGGCAGGGCAGCAGTCGACCATCGACGTGGTGTGGAGCGACGCCGACAAGAAGGCGCTCGCCGCCTACCTCAACCTGGGCGCCGGCCACGCGATCCTGGCGTCGGGCAGCGAAATCGCTTGGGTCATCGACCACAAGGCCGGGCCGGCGGGCAGCGACTGGCTGGCGACCTGGTTTGGTGCGCGCTACCTGGCGGACGACGCCGGCACGAGCCAACTGCTGGCCTCCGCGGGCGGCATCAGCTGGGCGGGCGCGACCTTCGACGATCCGCAAGGCTACGAGGTCCACACGCCGGACGTCTACCAACTGGATGGCGGCACGGCGGTGCTCGACTACGGCGGCGGCAAGGGCATCGCGGCGGTGGCGCACGCGGTCGGCGGCGCGCACACGGTGCTGATGGGCGCGCCGATCGAGATGGTGACGCCGATGGCGGCGCGCAAGGACCTGTTTGCCAAACTTTTGGCGCAGATGGCGGTGCAGCCGGACTCGGCGCTGTGCACGACGGCGCCGGTGGAAGGTGGGGCCGATGCGGGCTCGGAGGCGGATGGCGCGGCGAGCGATGCCGGCGATGTGGCCGACACCAGCGAAACGCCAGATGCCATTGCCGAAATCGTGGCGGCGGTCGATGCGGTCGGCGACGCCAAGACCGGTGCCGAGACCGTCGCGGGTCCGGATGCGGCTGCGGGCAAGGATGCCGCCGGTCTGGACGTCAAGTTCGCGCTGCCCGATGTCCAAGCCGCGGCTGCGAATCCTGGAAAAGCCGGCGGATCGTGCGCGGTCGGAGTGGCGCAACCGCCGCCGCTGACCTCGCTTTGCCTGCTCGGCGCGGCGGCGCTGCTGTTGCTGCGCACGCGGCGCCAGAAGCCTCGCATTGCGGCAACGTCGCGGCCAGAGTAAGAAGAACCGGCGCCGGCACGAGCCCATGCGCATCCGGCACGAGAGGCTGACCATGTTGAGACTGCAAGGCAAGGCAAGGACGAGCGATCTGCGGGCGGGGATGGCGCTGGCGCTGGTGCTCGGCGCTTGCGCCGCGACGACGCCGGAGGAGCCGCACGGCGTCGCCCTGTGGTTCGCCGGCCTGAGCAGCGCGAGCTGCACCGTCACCGGCAGCGGCAGCGGCAACGTGCCCGACGACGTCGCGACGCTCGCGGTCTCCCTGACGTGGCCGGGCGCACAGCCCAAGATCGAACGCACTTCGCGGGCTTCGGTGCAAGGCAAGGCAGGCTGGCTGATCAAGCTGCCGGTCACGTCCGGCCTCGACATCGAAGCGTACGGCTGCGACGCCAACAAGAACGTCATCTGGATGGGGCGCAGCAACGGTTTTGCCATCGAGAGCCAGAAGGAGACGCAGGCGCGCGTCTTCCTCGCCCCGGTCGGCAAGCTGGCTTGTGCCAGCAGCGTCGGCGGTTCGGGCGTGCTGCAGGCGCCCAGGAGCCTGGCTGGCGGCGTGGGCCTGGCCAGCGGCGATGCGGCGATCGTCGGCGGCGTCAAGGATTGGATCGACGCGGGCGCAAACCGCAAGACGGGCGCGGCCTCGACCGCGACCGACTTCTACGACCACCGCGCTGGCGTGTTCCAGAAGGGGCCGGACCTGCTGGTACCGCGCATCCAGCCTCACGTTTTTGCGCTGCCCGCCGCGCCGGGCGAGGTGGCGGCGACGCGCGTGCTGGTCATCGGCGGCTCCGGCAGCGTGGCGAGCGTGAGCAGCAAGGCGCTTCCCACGCCCTTCATGGCGCCCGATGCCGTCGACGCGGCGTCGCTGCCCAAGCTGCAAGCGGAAGTCCTCGACATGGCAGGCGGCTCCGCCAGCAAGAGCACCGCCTACACCGGCGATGTCGGCGTGGGCTGGCGCGCGTTCTCCTCCGGCATCCTGGCAGGCGAGGACATCGTGCTGGTCGGCGGCGTCGATGACACCGGCGCGGCGCTGGCCATCGGCACGCGCATCCAGAAGATCGCGGACATCGCGGCAGGCGGCTCGGCACAGAACGCCCAGATCACGCTGGTGACGGCGCGCGCGCAGCCGGCATTGGCGACGTTCGCGGATGGCACGGTCCTGGTGTGGGGCGGTGCAACGTCCAAGGCTTCTGCGGACATGGGCGAGCTGATCGCGCCCGGCGAGACGGGCGGCCGCAAGTTGACCGTGACCGGGCCGGCCGAGCTGCTGGACTCGGACGCCCTGGCGACCGTGGGTCCGGCGGTCGTGGTGCTGTCGCGCACGGCGGATTCGCTGACGCTCCTGGTGGCGGGCGGCATGTCGGTGTCGCACCCGACGCTGGGGGTGGACACGCTCAGCTACGCCGTCACCGTCTCGCGCACGGCGCAGACCGCGGAACTCAAGCTGATCAAGCTGCCGACGGACATCGCGCTGCACGCCGGTCGGGACTGCGCGACCGCGCAATTGCCGGGCGGGCAGGTCCTGTTTGCGGGCGGGCTCATCGCGCCGTCGTCCACGGCCCAGCCGTATTGCAAGCCGGGCGGCGAGTGCATCCTGGACACGTATACCGTCTTTGATCCACCGGCGGACCTTTCCGCGGCGGTGCTGGAGATGAAC
>CAIXAA010000869.1 GCA_903917305.1 uncultured Myxococcales bacterium
CTCGCCGCCGCGGCCGCCGCCTGTGCTGCCGGAAGGTCCGGCGCGGGCGCTCCTGCTGCCTGCCGCGAGGACGCTGACGTGCTGCGACGCCTCGGGACCCTCGCCGGCTGCCTGATCGTCTTCGCGTTCTCCTTTCCCGCCTTCGACGCCGACGCGCCGTCGCAGCTCTCCATCCGCCCCGACACGGTGCGCAACTTGCTGTCGGTCGAGGACTGCCTCGCCGGCCGCGCCTGCCACCAGCGCCTCGGCCCATTCGGCGGCACCTCCGTCTCCGGCGTGTCGCACGGCGCGTTGTTCCTCCACTTCGTCACCGCTGTCTTCTGGCTGGGAGGCGACTGGCACACCGTCTTCCACGCCGCCGCCGTCCTGTCGGCGCTCGGCGTCGTCCTCCTCTTCCTGATGGGCCAGCGCTTCGCCGGCTTCACCGCCGGCCTGGCCGCCGCGCTCGCCTGCCGCCTGCTCTGGCAGGACATGGCCAACCACGTGGAGCTGTGGAACACGCTCCTGCTCCAGTTCCCCGGCGCGCTGTATCTCTTTGCTTCTGCTTGCTATCTCGCGTCGCGCCGGCTGCCCTTGCTCCTCGCCGCTGCCTTCGCGGTCGCCCTCGGCGCGCAACTGCATGTCGCCTTCCTGCTGCAGTTGCTCGGGCTGCTCTACCTCGGCGCCACATCGCCCATCGGCACGCGCACCTGGCGCACGCTGCTCGCCCTCGGCCTCGCCATCGCGCTCGTCAAGCTCGGCACGCCGGCGATCCTGCTCGACGTCTCGCTGTTCGGCAGCGGTCCCCTCCACATCGGCGTCCTCGCGCCGCCCAGCGGCTGGGTCGGACCACCCCGCATCGCCTACGTGCTCCTCACACTTTTCGCCGGCGCGTTGCTCTGGCTCGATCGCCGCGAGTGGGGCGTCCCGCATCGCATCGCCTTGTTCCTGCTCGTGATCTTCATGCCCAGCATCCTGCTGTTCTCCTGGCTGGCGCCGGGTGAAAACCGCTACATCGTCGCGCTGTTGCCGGGCGCGGTCTGGCTGCTCTGCGCGACGCTGTCGCTGGCCTCTCTGCGCATCTGGCTGCGGCTGGCACCGCTGTGCACGGCCACGCAGCGCAGCGTGATCTCGTTGGCCATCTTCTTGGCGCTGCCCGCGGCCGTCATCGTCGCGATGCCGTTCGCCGTCCACGACGCCACCGAGCGCCTGACCCTCGCCCATCGCCACCGGGCGGCGGAGCGCCCGACCTTCAACCTGGAGCAGGCGCAGCAAGTCGCTGACTTTGCTGTAAACGAGCTGCACTGGACCTACGACGACGCGTTCCGCCACCTGCGCGGCGGCCGGCGCCACTGGGATCTGCTGAACGGCCTGGCGCTGCACCTGGCGACGCAGCCGCCCGCAAGGCGCGAGACCACGAAGGATCTTGCCGTGTTCGTCCTGCCCTGGACTCGCCCGTCCGCGACGCTGCCCCCAGGTTGGTCGCTCATCGCGCGATCGGCCGACGAGACGCTGCTGGGCCGCAGCTACA
>CAIXAA010000870.1 GCA_903917305.1 uncultured Myxococcales bacterium
GATGCAGGAAGGCCAGTCCGCGCTGGTGATGACGCCGCCGCCGGGGCTGTCGCCGCGCTCCTGGGTGGGGCAGGCGAGGCGCGCGGAGCGGCCCGTGCCGCGGTGATCGGGCAGGAAGAGGTCGAGGCCGGGGTCGAGAAAGCCCATGGTTTCGGCCAGTCCCTCGAGATCCTCGCCTGCGCCGCCCGGGCCGCCTGCCAGCAGCCAGACCTGGGCTCGCGGCGTGCCCTTGGCTTTGAGGTGCTTGACGAACAGGGGGATCTCGCCGCTGGCGCCTGGGGCGAGCGGCACAGGCAGCGCGGCGCACTCGGCGTTGCCGCTGTGGGCGGCGCTGCGCAGCGGGCACCAGGTCCACAGGGGCAGTGGCCGCGCGTCCAAGGCGGCCGGCGCCGCATCGGCCGCCGCGGCATCCGCTGCAGGCACAGGTGTTTGCGTGGCACAGGCGGAGGCCGCCGCGGCTGCCAGCGCGGCCAAGAGCACCTGCCGAGCCCGCCCCCAAACGCCCATGGCATCCTCCGCGGCCGCGCCGCTGCAAGAGGCAACGCAATCCGCTGGTTGTGGCTCTACGGACCTGTCACCGGTGTCCCTCTCACGCTACGCAGCCAGTGGCGCCGCGGCAACGTCGCGGGCAGCACCGCTGGCCGAGCCTTGTGGATCCGCAGCGCATTGCGTAGCTTGCCGCGCCGGCTGATGGCGTCGGCCAGGAGGTGTCGTTTGGAGCCGCATTTGCGAGAATCACTTGGCTATGTCGCTGGTTGCATGACGACGGCAGCGTTCGTGCCCCAAGCGTGGCGCGTCTGGCGCACCCGTTCGACGCGCGACATTTCGCTCTCGACGTTCGCCATCTTCTGTCCTGGCGTGGCCTTGTGGCTGGTCTACGGCTACTCGCTGGGCTCATCGCCGATCGTCATCACCAACGGCGTAACCCTGGTGCTGGCGTTGACGATTTTGGTGAACAAGCTGCGTTATGGCTAGGTTGGCCGCACTACCGCCGCGCTCCGGCAGCCGTATACTGGCAGGGAGGAGGGGCCATGAGCGACACCGACGCCACCACCGTGGCGACCAGCGACGAGGTGGACGCCGTGCGTGAACCGGGCTGGATCGGCACGCCACAGGAGTACCAGTGGCTCGAGGCGATCGTCAAGACCGTCCTTGTTCTCAACGTGTTCGACGCCATCATGACGATGGTCTGGGTCTCCGGCGGCGCCGCGATTGAAGCCAACCCGTTCCTCAGCGACCTGGTCAACGCCAACCCGCTCAGCTTCGTGACCGTCAAGCTCGCACTGGTTTCGCTGGGTTCCCTGCTGCTGTGGCGCAACCGCGGCCATGCCCTCGCGGTCGTGGCCATCTTCGTGGCGTTCCTGGCGTATTACTTCTTGCTGCTCTATCACTTGCGAGCGTTGCGGGCGGCCATCGTCATGTGGATCAACGGCTAGCGCTCGCGCACGCCGCAACTGCCGATATCGACAACGATCACGCCCTGGCGGCTGCGGTCGATCTGCGCCGTGCCTCGCGTGCGGATCGGCTGCGCACCCGGCGCCAGCGCGAAGCGGCACGCCACCTCGACCTCGCTGACCTCCGGTGGCAGGAACAGCTCGAACTCGTGCGTGGCCTCCGGCGCGCTGCCGGGTTGGAACTCAATCCGCTGTTCTTGCACGAAGTTGTGCGATCCGGGCGCCGCCGGCACGCGCCAGGACACGTGCGCCAGCCGCGAGCGGTCGAGCAGAACCCCAGGCGCCGCCTCGGCTTCCACATGGGTCAGCAGCCAGGCCACATGCACGCTCTGCGTGCGGTGCGTCGCCGTGCGCCAGGCGAACAGCAGCCCGAGGATCAGCGAGCACAGGGCCAGCCAGCGCCGAAAACCCGGACGATTCCAGAACTTTGGCATGACGGGCTAGTTGACCATCGAGAAGTCGAGGCCTTCCATCTCGATCTCCGGCACGTCGACCCGCAGCAGCAGGTCGCCCGAGATGTCCGCCAGCCGCTCCGCGCGCGCCACCGGGTCGGACATCTCCAACAGCCGTTGCCGTTCCGCCGGTTCGGTCGCCAGCGCCGCCGCCAGCCGGTTCGTCAGGATCGCCGGCTTGCGCGTCGCCGCGAGGACGCTGCCCAAAAGCGCACCATTCTCGCCAAGTTTCAAGATCAGTCCGCGCACGCACGCCACGAGGCGGCCCATCGCCTCGTCCAGCCGCTCCGGATCCACCGCGAGATCCGGCTGCACGCGCACGCTCGCCGTGCGGTAGGGCA
>CAIXAA010000871.1 GCA_903917305.1 uncultured Myxococcales bacterium
GTCATCGTGTCGTGGGTGCCCGCAACGATGAGCGTCGGTTGACGAATCTCCCGCAGCAGGTCGCGCGCCGTGTGCTGGTTGGCCTGGCGCGTCAGCTCCGCGAGGTGGCCGAGATCGAGCTTCTGGAACTCCCGCATCACGGTCGCGAAGAACGGATCCGAAGTGTTCGTCACGCCTAGCGTTCGCAGTGCCAGGTGCGCATGCGGGTGGCCCAGCGCCCACTTGAGCGGCGGCTCCAGCAGCGAACGCCCGGCCATCATCGCCATGAGCACCGGCTCCAAGATGCGGTCGGCGTGCTTCACCGGCAGCGCGGTCTTCAAGACGTGTTCGAACGCGCCGTTGAGCAGCACGAGACCGGCGACGCGCTCGCCCAGCAAGCGCCGCGTCTCCAAGCTGATCTGCACGCCGAGGCTCCAGCCGCCGACGACGAAGGGGCGATCGGTCCAGCCCAAGGCGTCGGCGACCGCGACGCCGTCCCCGGCGTGATCGCGCACGGATAAGGCGCTGGAGTCCTTGGGCATCTCCGTGCCATAGCAGCCGCGCAGGTCCCAGGTGGCGATGGTCATCCGACCCGCGAAGCGCTCGAACAGCGCCTTCCAGCACACCGCAGGCGTGCCGAGGCCGGGCGGCAGCAGCCAGCGGTGCGGGCCGTTGCCGGCGGTGTAGACGCGCAGCCGGGTGCCGTCGTGGCTGGGGACGTCAAGCTGGCGAATCGGGGTGCGGATGCGGTGCATGCAGGGGCTCCGGCCCGCGCGGGGGCGGCAGGCAGGGCGCCACGATAGCGGCAGGGCGCGCGTTGCTCAAGCCCGGCGCTTCCCGTTGCGGCGCCGCTTGCTTGCCCGCTGCCACTTGCCGCGGCCGCGCTGCGTGTGGAGAGTGAAGCCATCAGCCAGCGGAGGCCTCCCATGCAGAAGCTCGCCCTTGTCCTGGGGATGACGCTGTGCGTCGTCTCGTGCAGTCAGACCGCGTCCCAAGTGCGCGACAACGCTCAGCCGGCAGGTCCGCGCGAGGAGGCGGCACCGGCCGTCGGTGCGCCGACCCACAACCCGAGTGTGATGCCGAACCTCGCCACGCCGTTCCCCCTGCCGCGCACGATCCCGATGACCGATGCGTTGCGCAGCGACGTGGGCGTGGTCGCGTGGCTGGCGCCGGACCGCAGCACGGTCGACATGCTGATGGCGGACGGCATCGTGACGTACCAGCTGACCGGCGGGACCCACATCCTGGACATCGACGGCCGCGCCGTGGGGACGGACGCCCTGAGCCAGGGTCAGCACATGCGCGTGTATTTCCTGATCGACGACGGCGCGAAGGTGCTGGAGATGGATCCGGAATAACGCTCAGTCGAGCTTGGCGAAATCCACCCATGCCAGCCAGATGTCGGAAGGCTCGAACATCGCAAGCCCCCAGATGTCATCGGTCGGCACGTCGCTGGAATACCACGACACCAGGTACTGATCGCCGTTCATGGGCGTGACGCCGACATAGGCGGTGTCGCCGGCGCTCTTGAGCTCGAACAACTCATTGAGCGTCACGGTCGCCTTGGGATCCGCGAGGTTGCCCACCAGCTCGTAGATCGCCGTGCGCTTGCGCTGATCCGGCAGGTGCTTGCGCGCCACGACAAATTGCCGGCCCTTGTGCGCAAACCAATTCGGTCCGTCGAGCCGATTGTCGAGCGTCCGCCCGCAATCCCAAGTGGCGTACGGAGGTTGCGCAACGCAGATCGCGGTGTGGCCCTCCGCCAGCAGGGATTTGCCATTGTCCAGGCGCACGAGCGAGACGGCGGTGTCGCCGAAGAACTGCAGCTCCGCCTCGCTGGGCACGTCCGGCACGGAGTCGTAGATGAGCGACACCTGTTGCCAGCTCTTGCCATCGGCGGACGAGAAGAAGCCGACCTTGACGTCGCCGTCGTTGTAGCCGGTGGCGTACCACAGGCCCTTGTGCCTGGCGTAGCGCCAGAACCCCCAGGTTTCGTCGTAGATCCGAACGGGTGCGGACCAGTGGATGCCATCCGCGCTCTCGCTGCGTACGGTCCAGGCGAGGCCGCCGTCGTCGCGCACGTGGCCGCCGGGGACGCGCGAGATGGCGTAGAGGGTCAAGAGGTTGCCTTGGACCAGGAACTTCGCGTCGCGGATGTCCCGGTCGGGCAGGAAGATTTCGGCCTGGAGGTCGAAGTGGTCGCCCTGATCGGCGGAGGACCAGACCTTGAGGCGCGCCGTGGGGGAGCCGACCTGGCTGGTCTCCCCGCCGCGGAACACGAGCCAGGTCTTGTTCTTCCAGACGATGAGGTCGGTGTTCTCGTTGTGCAGGCCGTCGGTGTAGACGATGCGCTGGTTGGAGACGAAGCCGGTGGTGGGCTTCCGCGCTGGCGCGGCTGCGGGCGCGGGATCGCTCGTGCAGGCGAGAAGCAAGAGCGCGCAGGCGATGGGGAAGCGGGACATGCGGGCCTCGGTGCGGTCGGGCGTGCGAACCTGCGCGCGACGCTAGCTGCGGCGGGGTTGCGGGTCAAGGTAGACGCAAGCCGCGCACCCGCCCACACTACCGGCGGCCACCCACGCGCCACCGGAAGCCCGCGATGCACGTTCCGCCTCCTGGCAGCTACGACCTGACCTGGCGCGAGCGCGTGCGGCTGCGCAATGGCCGCAGCGCCACCTTGCGCCTGCTGGTCCCGGAGGACCGCGAGCTGTACCTGCAAGCCTTCGCGCTGCTCTCGCCGCATGCCCGCTACCAGCGCTTCTTCGAGCCCAAGGGGCAGCTGACCCAGGCCGAGGTGCACTACCTGGTCGACGTCGACCAGATCCACCACTTCTCGATTGTCGCGGTGGTCGGGCGCAAGCACCCGCACGGCGTGGGACTTGCGCGCTGCGTCGAGATCCCCGGCCAGCCCAACGTGGCCGAGCCGGCCGTCACGGTGCTGGATGCCTGGCAAGGGCAGGGCTTGGGGCGCGTGCTGCTGCGGCGCATGATCGAAGCGGCGCGGGCGCGCGGCGTGGAGCGCTTCCACGTCGACGTGCTGGCCGACAACACGCCGATGCTCAACCTGATGGACGAAGTCGGCGTGCAGCTGCTGCCGGCGCGCGAGCACGGCGTGGTCACGCTGGACCTGCCACTGCCGCCGCCGGCTCCGCCGCGCCCGCCGCGGCGCCAGCGCACGCCGCTGGAGCGGCTGCTGCGGCTGGCGGCCAAGGGCTGGCTGCGGGTGTTGGAGCGCAAGCAGGCGTAATCGACCGATCACGTGCCGGCGAGCACCTCACGCACCTTGCGCACCAGCGCGTCCGGCGTGAACGGCTTGGCCAGGAACGCGACGCCCTCATCCAGCACGTGGTGGTGCACGATGGCGTTGTCCGTGTAGCCGGAGATGTAGAGCACCTTGATCTCCGGCCGCAAACGCTGCACGTCGGTGGCAAGGGCGCGCCCGTTGCGGCCCGGCATGACGACGTCGGTCAGCAGCAAGGCGATGGGTTCCGGGTGCGCGGCCAGCACTTCCAGGGCGTCGTCGGCGTTGCTGGCTTCGATCACCTCGAAGCCATGCTCGACCAGCATCTGCCGCGACGCCGCGCGCACCAGGTCCTCGTCCTCCACCAGCAGGACGCGGCCGCCTTGCCGGTGCGCGATGGGCTCCAGCACGGCGGGCGTCACCTTGCGCGGCACCGCGCGCACCTGCGGCAGGTAGATCTTGAACGTCGTGCCTTGCCCCAGCTCGCTGTAGACCGTGATGTCGCCCTTGGACTGCTTGACGATGCCAAAGCACGTCGCCAGCCCCATCCCCGTGCCGCGCCCGATCGGCTTGGTCGTGAAGAACGGCTCGAACAAGCGCGCCTTTGTCTCGGCGGTCATGCCGCTGCCGGTATCGGACACCGCGAGCACGACGTACTCGCCCGGCGCCAGCTCCACATGCGTGCCGGTCAGCATCCCCGTCAGCGCGATGCCGGTCACCTCGATGGTCAAGTGCCCGCACTCCGGCATCGCGTCGCGCGCATTCACCGCCAGGTTGAGCAGCACCTGCTGCAGCTGCCCCTCGTCCGCCAGCACCGCGCCCACGCCCGGCGTCGTGACCGTGCGCAGCGCGATGTTCTCGCCGATCAGCCGCCGGATCATCGGCTCCATGTCGTGCACCAGCGCGGCCACGTCCAGGACCTTGGGCTCCAGGACCTGTTGCCGGGAAAAGGCCAGCAGCTGGCGCGTCAGCCCGCTCGCCCGCTCCGCCGCGGCCAGGATCTGCTCCAGGTTGCCGTCCGGCTGCGGACCGCCCGGGCGATGGTCCAGCTCCAGGTGGCCGAAACCCAGGATCACCGTCAGCATATTGTTGAA
>CAIXAA010000872.1 GCA_903917305.1 uncultured Myxococcales bacterium
CGCGAAGATCAGCGGCGGCAGCGCACGTTGCGCCAGCAGGAGCGGCTGATTCCGGCGGACCTGGACTACGCGACGCTGACCAGCCTGTCGAGCGAGGCGCGCGCGCAGCTGGCGCGGGTGCGGCCGGTGACGATGGCGCAGGCGGCGCGCATCCCTGGCGTGACGGCGGCGGCCCTCGATGCGCTCGGCTTCCACGTGGCCATGGCGCTGCGCCGTGGGCAGGTGCGCTGAACGCCTCGGGATCGCGCGGTCACTTCGTTGGATTCTTGAGCGCTTTTGCATACTTCTGCTCAACCGCCGGACTGGCGAAGCCGGTCGAGAGCGCCAGGCTGTACTTCTCCTGGCACGCGGCGTAGTTCTTGGCCGCACAGACCGCGTCGCCGTCGATCTCCAGAACGCCGGCAATCGCGTCGAGCGCGGCATTGGCGTCCGCGCGGTAGACAGAACTTTGCGGAATCATGCGGTGTTGCCGAATCGCCGTGGCGAAGTCCTTGTGTGCGAAGGCTTCCTCGGCCTGGGCGAAGCGGGCGCCGGCACGCTTCTCCATCGCAATCATGTTCAGCGCTTCGGTCGGCCGCTGGTTGATGGGGTCCATGCGCCGCGCCTGCTTGAACAGCGACTCGGCCTCGTCCCACTGGCGGCGCGCGACGGCATCCTGGCCGCGCGACAGGAGATCCTCGAACGTGGCCGCTGGCGTCGCGGGCGGCGCTTGCGGCGCAGGCTCGGATCCCGGCGTGGGAGCGGCCGCCGCAGCGGGCGCGGCACCGGCGCGCGACTGCAGGGCCGGCACCACCCAGCGATCATAGGCGAAGCCGACCAGCACGATGAGGCCGATGACCGCCACGACAATCACAGCAACGGCAGCCACTTGCGGCAGCACGGAGCGCGAACGCGGCCCCGGCGCCACCGGCTCCATCGGCGCGTAGACGTTGTACGCCGGGTGCGCTGGTGGGGAGGGTTGCGCAGCGCGCTGCAGCGGGCGTGCCGGCTCGTAGGGCTCCGCCTCTTGCGTCGCAACCTCGGGCATGCCATCGACTTGAAAGCTGAAACCGACGGTGCCGAAGCGCACGCGGTCGCCGTGCTGCAACTCCTGCTGGTCGATGCGGTGGTCATTGACGAAGGTGCCGTTGGAGCTGCGCAGGTCCTCCACCGAGACCGTGCCGCTGGCATCCTGCGTGATCTTCGAGTGGATGCGCGAGACCGAGACATCCGGCAGGACGATGGCGCAGTCCTTGCCGCGGCCGACCAGCATGGTGGGCTGGCTGAGCTCGGTGAGCTCCCCGATGCTGCCGGGCGCCGGGACGAGGCGCGCGTAGACGGCGGGGCCCAAAGGCCGGGCGTACGCTGCGCCCTCGATGTGCAAGAAGAAATCGCCGATGCGCACCTGGGCGCTGCGCGGCAGTTCGGTGACGTTGTAGATGCGCTTGCCGCCGAGCCAGACGCCGTTGGCGGCCTTCAAGTCCTCGATGAAGCAGCGGCCATCGACGGTGAAGAGGCGGGCGTGCTGGCGCGAGACGTTGTCGGCGAGCAGGACGATGTCCGCCTGCTGGCTGCGACCGATGATGAACTCGCCGTCTTCGAAGGAGTATTCGTCGACGATGGCGCCGAGTTTGTCCTCGATGATGAGCGTGAACATCGGCCCTTCGCTTTGGCAACGTCAGACGAGAAGCGCTCTGCCTTTTGGCGGCCCGCCAGGGCCGGAAACACAAAGCCGGCGCCGTTACGGGCGCCGCGTGAAGACACAGCCGCGTGGACTCACAGCGAGATCGGGTTGTGGTGGCGGCCACCCGACAACGGCGTCAGGATCGCGTCATTGGCCACATCGGCGCTCACAGCAAACACGTACTTGAGCACGGCCTTGCCGCCATCGGAGCTGAACTCCGCCACGACGTCGAACGCGTCGAACACGCGCTTCTTGGCGATGGATTCCGGCACGCCGGGGTGGCGCAGCACGTAGCTGTGCAAGGCGCGCTGCAGCAGGTCGGAGCTGGAGCGGGCATAGAAGCTGCCCAGCCACGGCGGCACGAAATCCGTTGACGCGTCAATGAGATCGTTGACGCCGATCGTCGCGCACTCGCCGAGCAGCAGCCAATCCGGCCCCAAGCGGCGGGCGACGTCCAGCAGGGACAGCGCCGACTCCGCGCGCGCCGCGCTGTCGAGGCGGATCGTGTGATCCTGCGGCAGGCGCAGGCGCACGCCGTCCTCGATGACCACGATGCGCTGCTGCTCCGGAATCAACATCCCCAGCGCATTCAGCACGGTGCGCCGGCCGACGTTGGGCACGCCGCACACGGCGATGGAACGGCGCTGGCCCACGAGCTCGCGCAGCACCGCCGCCGCATCCTGGCTGACGGCACCGCGCTCGATGAGCGCGCGCAGATCCGGCGCCTCGACGCGCTGCTTGCGCAGCAGGACCACGGGACCGGTCGGGCACAGCGGCGGCCACACGACGCGCACGGTGGTGCCATCGACCAGCGTGCCTTCCGCGTGGCTGGTGCTGCGATCCTGGCTGTTGCCGGTGGCGCGCACCAGGCGGTCGACCGCGGAGGCGAGCGCCTGCTGGCAGCTGAAACGGTCGGCGACGGTCTCGCGGGTACCGCGGCGGAACACGCAGATCTGCGAAGGGCCGTTGACCTCGATGATCTCGATGCTCGGGTCGTCCAGCATCGGCTCGAGCGGCCCGAGACCTGCGAGTTCGTAGATGAGATCCCGCTTCAAGCGCGCGACGTCCGCGCCGGCGGGCAGGTCCTGGGCGCCATCGACGAAGGCGACGACGCGGTCCTCCATCTCGGCCCAGTCGCTGTCGGACATTTGCGAGGCGTCCGTGGGCACGCCTGGGCGCAAGTCCCTGAGCGCATTGCGGTACAGCACGGCCAGCGCGTCGTAGTGCGGCGCATCGGGACCGCCATCGGTCAGACCCACGCGCTCGTGCGTCGTCGGCGTGCGCGCGGACAGGTCCGTGGGCCCGGTGGCGTGCGAGACCTTTGGCACGGACTCCATGATCGGCGGCCGCGGCCGCCCTTCGACGGCGGCGCGCGTCTCCATCGCATGGGCGAGGCCATCGATGGCGCCCGTCATGCGCTCCTCCATCGACACGCCGCTGCCGTAGGAGCGGGTCGACTCGTCGAGCTCAGCCATGGCGACGGGCGGCAGCACGGGGTTGCGCAACGTCGGGACGTGCACCGGGTCGGGCACGGCCGGCTGCGAGCCGGAGTCAAAGGCGCCCAGGCCGCTGTAATCGGCTTCCGCAGTC
>CAIXAA010000873.1 GCA_903917305.1 uncultured Myxococcales bacterium
AGGTCGGGCTCGCGGCGCACCTGACCTGGCAGCACGGCGTGGTGGCGGAGCCGCGCATCGTGGCGGTGGCGATGGCGGCGACGCTCAAGCGTTGTCCGCACTTGGAGGCCGCGGTGCGCGGGCGGCGTCTCGCCGACCTGGACGACGCGGTGCTGCGGCAGGCGCAGGCGCTGGACCTGCAGCCCATCGACGACGTGCGCTCGACGGCGGAATACCGCGCGGAAGTGTTCGCCCGGCTGCTGCGTCAGGCGCTGCAAGCGACGGCTGCCTGAAAGCATCCACGGGCTCTCAGCGCAGCGTTTCTTCGAAGAAAGCCTGCATCGCCGCCCAGGAGCGCTTGTCGGCCTTCGCATCGTACGCCGCGCCTTTCGACGGATCATTTCCCGCGCCCGGCACCGCAAATGCGTGCACCGCGCCGCCGTAGCTGGTGAGCTGCCAATCCACCTTGGCGGTGCGCATTTCCTGTTCAAACGCCGCGACTTGCTCTGGCGGCACGTAGGGATCGTCGGCGCCGCACAGCGCGAGGACCTTGCCCTTGATCTGCCGCGCATCCTCTGGCGTCTTGGTGTCCAGGCCGCCGTGGAAACTCACGGTGGCGAGCACCGGCGCCCCGCTGCGCGCCAACTCCAGCACCGTCGTTCCGCCAAAACAATAGCCGATGGCGCCGACATGGGCTGGGTCGGTTTCCGGTTGCGCCAGAAGGACATCCAGCGCGGCGCGCGCCCTTTGACGCAGCAGCGGCCGGTCGTTCTTGAGCGCGGTCGCCGCCGCTGCCGCCTCCTTGCCGTCCTTGGGCCGCGTGCCCTTGCCGTAGACATCGCCGGACAGCGCCACGTAGCCCAACTGCGCCAACGCCTCCGCGCGGCCGCGCGTGAACTCGCTGGGACCCATCCAGTCGTGGATGACCAACACCGCGGGACGTTTGCCTTTCTTCGCGTCGTCCCAGGCGATGGTGCCCTCGAAGACGGTGGTGCCGACCTTCCATTCGACCGCGCGGCTGCGCACCGCGGCGTGGCTGGTGGCAGCACAGAGGACCAGGGGCAGGCACAGGAACGGGACGAGGGCGCGCATGAAAGCTCCTCTGCGGCGGCGTGCGCCGGTTGGCTGGACGACGGCCAAGGTAGGCTGCGCGCCAAACGCCGGCAAGCGTTGTCGTGAAACCGGGCAAGCTGCAGGAGCATTCGCCGGGCGTTCGAAGCGCGGTGCTAGCGCTCGCAGCCCGAAAGCACGACCGCGACTCGCTCTTCGGGGCCGATTTGCTGGCCCAGCGTGTGCAACCCGGCCAGCCCCGCCGCGCCGGTCGCACTCACGGCCACGCCCGTCGCCTGTTGCGCCGCCGCGCGCGCCGCGACCAGCGCCTCTTCGGTGACCAGCACCGGGGAACCGCCGGTCTGCAGCATGGCCTCGACAAGTACGCGCCAATCATAGGTTTCATCGTCGAGGATGCCGTGCGCGACGCTGTGCGGCGTCGTCTCCCACGGCCACATGAACTCCGAACGGTGGTGCCGCATCCGGTCGCTCACCGCCACCGGCCCGTGCTTCTCCAGCTCTGCCAGGGCGCGCTGGTGGGCGCGCACCAGCGGATAGCAGCCATGCGTTTGCACCGCGTGCAGCCGCGGCATCTTCGGCAGCGCGCCGACGCGCACCGCGTACTCCAGCGCCTGCACCACCGCGCTCATCAGCGCGCCGCCGCCCACCTGCACGAGCACGCGGTCGAGCCCTTGACCAAGCTCCGCCAGTTGCTCCACCAATTCGTAGCCCAGCGTCTCGCCGCCTTCGATGGTCAGGCCATTTTCGTTGCCCTGGCAGCAGAACGGCAGCGCGCCTTGGGCGACCGCCTCGCGAAAGCGCGCCACGGTCGGGTCGCCCACCTCGCCAGCAAGCCGCGGACATTGCTCGACTGTTGCCTGCAGCTCCGCGAGGCGCGTCAGCACCGCCGGCTCCGCATCCATCGGCACGAACACCTGCAGCGGCCAATCGGCCGCACGCGCCACCACGGCCGCCGCCAACGCAGCATTGCCGCAACTGGCAATGGCCAACGGTTTGCGCGGCTCCCCCGTCTGCTTTTCGCGCACCAGGAGGTTCAGCAGAATGCCGAACAAGTGGCGGGCTTTGTGCGAACCCGAGACGCTCGTCGCATCGAGCTTGCCCCACACGGTCCCTTGCGCCGACATGCCCAGTTCGCGCTCCGCGGCTTCCAACCGCACCAGCGGCGTGCGGTCGAACCCCGCGCCGTCGATGGCAGCGATGCGCCCGTCCAAGTCGGCGACGAGCGCGGTGAAGTCCGCCTCCGTCCAGCCGTTTTCCAGCGCGACGGCATGGGCCGAGAGCCTGTGGCGGTAGCGCGCGAACGGCTGCGTGGTCGTCGCGTCGCCCACCAGCGCTTCGCCCGGCTGTGCCGCAAGTTCGCGCGTCATCACATGATCGACGTCATCGCCGTCAGCAGCCGCAGGACAGGCAAAGGGCAGTCCAGCCGCAAATTCGGCAACGGCCCCGCAACCGGCGCAAACCGCACGCATTACAGGCCCGCCAGCACGCCCGTCTCGGCATTGAACTCCTCAATCATGCGGTTCCACTCGGGCAGCAGCTTGCGCAGCCCGCGCCAGAAACTCTGATCGCGCCGCGCGTTGAAGTCGGCGAGGTCCACGCCCTGCTGCTCCACCCAGGTGAAATAGCCGAGGTTGAAGATGCGGTGCTTGTCGAACAAGC
>CAIXAA010000874.1 GCA_903917305.1 uncultured Myxococcales bacterium
CAGGCTGCCGGTCATCGTCATCGCCAGATCCGTCAGCGCTTGATGCTGGCGGACGTGTTGCCCGTGAACTTGGCAGGCGGGAACTTGGACATGGCCTTGGAGCGGCTCGGGTACACCTCGATCACGGTGAAGGTCGCGCCCTTCAAGCCCTTGATGGTGCCGGTGGCTCCCTTGCTCACGCCTTTGTTGTCGCCGGCGCTAAGCGTCAGCACCGAGCCGCCGCCCGCCTCGCGCACGTCGATCACGGTGCAGTCGATGTCGTTGGCCTTGGCGATGCACTCGCCGTCCTTGAGCACCTCGCCGGCGCCGCACTTGGGCGCGGCCGCAGCGGGCGTCGCGCACTTTCCTGTTGAGCGGACGCAGACTTCGCCGCGCGGGCAGCTCACGCCGTCGCACTTGCTGGTCGTCGTCTTGGGCGGCGCGATGCAGCGGTTGGCCACGCGATCGCAGGTCTGGCCCTCTTCGCAGCCGCCGCCGCACGGCTTGTCGACGCACTTCTGGTCCACGCACTCCTGCTTGGACGTGCACGCCGCGCAAGGATCGATGGGATCCCCGACTTCGACGGCGTATTCGCCTTTGCCGCTCGTGGCTTTGAAGCGCACCAGGTACTGCGTGTTCGCCTGCACCGCAAAGCGGATGTTCACCGTGCCGCGGCTGCCGGGCGGGATCGGCTTCTCGGCGACGATGTCGCCAACCTTGGAGAACACCGTGACAAAACCGGTGATCGTCGATTCCTTCCACTTGCCGACCGAGACGCGGATCTCCTTGAAACCCGCCTTGTCGCTCAGGAAGAAGCGCCAATCCTCGACGTCGCCCGTCGTGGCGTCCAGGCGATCCTCGGTCGGCCCCAAGTGCGAGAAAGCGCGTGCTTTTTCCTTGGTGTCGTCGCCGTCCGGGTCCTTGACCGACTGGCCCGAGCAGGCGGCCAGCGCGCAGATGACCAGACTGAGGCTCCAGACAACCACGAGCGCGGAAAGTCTGCGTCGATGCGTGTCCATGATTCCCCTTGCATCTTGCGGCATTGCGAAGTGAGCTCGCCCTACGTGCGGACGGCTCCGGCAGGGGCCGCTCGTCCCCATGGAAGTGCGTGCACACTAAGCCAGAGAAGCCGGCAGGGTCAAGGATCCGCCGGTCGCGCCGCGGCGGCAGATCGGCTACAACGCGCGGCGCCGCAGCGAGTCCCGCCCGGCAGCACCGCAGGCAAGTGTCCGCGGAGGAACGGTTCCATGGAAGATGCGCCCCAGCGGCTGCTGCTCGCGAGCGGCAATGTCGGTAAACTCGTTGAATTGCAGGCCTTGTGCCAGGATGTTGCGCTGGAGGTGCTGGGCCCGCGCCAATGGACTGCACAAGGCGGTGCCGCCCTGCCGGAGGTCGAAGAGACCGGCGGCACGTTCCTGGCCAACGCGCTGCTCAAGGCCGCATCTGCTTGCCGCGCCACAGGATTGTATACCGTCGCCGACGATTCCGGACTGTGCGTGGCAGCCCTCGGCGGGGAACCCGGCGTGCACAGCGCCCGCTTCGAAGGACCCGAAGCCACCGACGCCAGCAACCGCGCGTTGTTGCTCGAACGCATGCAAGACGTCGCCGACGGCCAGCGCCAGGCCGCCTTCCAGTGCGTGCTCGTGGTCTGCGGACCTCTGGCGGAAGGCCCCGACGCCGGTCGCACCGAGGACGGCCTCGCCTGGCGCGCCTTCTCCGGCAGCGTCAACGGCACGATCCTGCGCGCCGAACAAGGCAGCGGCGGTTTTGGCTACGATTCCCTGTTCTTCTGCCCCAGTCTCGGACGCACGTTCGCCGAGGCCGAAGCCGCCGACAAGAACCTGCTGTCGCATCGCGGCCACGCCTTTGCGCGCTTCGCCACCTGGCTGGCCGCCTCCCGCGCGATGGCGGCGGCGAAGAAACCCTTGTTCTTGCGGCGCAGTGGCCTCGAAGGGCTGGCGCGCGCCTTGGATCTGACCCTCGGCCAGAACCTGCGCTACGCCGATCACGCGCTGGAGAACGCCCTGGCGGAGCAGCCGAACCTGGGTCCCAAAGAGCGCTCGGCGGTGGCGGACATGCACTGGCACGCGCTGCGCGGGCTCTCGCAGCTGGCCCTGGCGCGCCTGGCGCTGCGCGGCACGACGGCGCCGGACAGCCCGCCGGATCCGCGCAAGTTGGAGCGACGCGACGCGCCGCTGCTGGCCTGCCTGACGCTCGCGCAGCTGGATACCTTCGGTCAGCCGCGCGACGCACTGCGCAAGGACGGGCCGCCGAGCGCGCTCGATGGCCTGGCGGAGCGCAGCCGCGATCTCGACAACCAGCTGCAGGTGCCGCGCCGCGATCTGGCGACAGCCTTGCGCGCGGCGGCCTATGCGGGCCGCGCGTGGCGCGCGCCGGAGCATCTGGCGCTGGAACTCGGCTATTCCCCGGCATTTGTCCGCGCTTGCCTCGACGAGCTGGGCGAAGAGCACACCCGCGCCGCGCTGACCTACATGAACCGCCGCGGGCCGCTGACGGTGCG
>CAIXAA010000875.1 GCA_903917305.1 uncultured Myxococcales bacterium
GCAGGCTCGAGCGCGCCATGCGCAGCGTGATGGCGCGCCGCAACTTCGTTGAGCGCGCGTTTCCTGTTGTGTGGTCGCAAGCGAGCGCTTTCAGCGACTCGCCGCTCCGCCGAACGTTGGACCAATGAACCTGCAGTTGGCTGTGAGACGGACATGAAGCAGCGGCATTCCGGAATCCTGTGCGTGCTCGCGCTCCTCAGCGCGTGCGGCCCCTACCTCAGCTACCGCGACCAGAACCTGCAGGCGTTCACCGTCAGCGAGCGCTGCAGCCAGGGGCCATTCGAGCTGCACACCAGGCTGGTCGGCGGGCACTGGGGCGAGCGCGTGTCGCTCGAAGCGCTGACGCCGCGGCCGCTAGGGTTCCAGTACGAGGTGCTGCTGGAGGGCGTGCGGCAGGTCCAGGGCATCTATGTGGCTGGGCACATGGCACAACGGGATGGTTACTCGGCGTGGCAGAGCGATGCCCCGGACAATGCGTGGTGCGTCCAGCGACCGGAGCAAGCCGCTGTCGCGGCTGCGGATTCGGGGCCGGCTCCGGCTCCGGTTCCGGCCCCGGCTCCGGTTCCGGCCCCGGTTCCGGCTGCGGTTCCGATGCCGGTCGTGCTCGAACCGCCGAGTCCCGCAGCGGATCCGGCCGCGCCTCCGGCCTGGCAGCCGCCTCCAGCGCCACCGGCTCCCGCTCCGCCAACTCCGGCGCCAGAACGCGATCACGGCCCAGCCGGGTTGACGGCCGTTCCCGCCGATCAGGCCTCCGGTGCGCGGGCGACGGTGGCGTCCTGGGACATCGAGACGAGCGAGCCCGAAGGCACGCCAGGGCCCAAGCCCGGCAGCGAACTCACGATTCGCATCTGGTCGAATGCGCCGAATGACCTGCTGGACGTCGTGCTGGCCCTGCACCACGAAGTGGCGGGGCCCAGCGGCACGGACGCGGAGTGGCGCCAGCACCTGCGGGAGCAGCGCGCGGAGGCCAACAAGCGCCAGGCAGAAGCCCAAGCGGAAGCGCAGGCCCGCACGGCGCGCTGCTATGCCCACCACGAGGACGAAGACTGTTGGGGCAAGGGCGGTTATGACGGCGCGCAGAAGCGCCAGGCAGCGTGGGCGGAAGAATCGCGCAAGGCCGCGGAGGTGGCACGCAAGGCCGCGGAGGTGGCACGCAAGGCTCCGCCGCCCAAGCCGTTCCCGCCGCAGCCGCAGGAGCCCGACGGCCCGCCGCCGCTGGCACAGACCGAGACCCCACCGCCGCGTCCGAGCCTGCACGCCGAGTGGGTGGACGGCTACTGGCACTGGACCGGCTTTGCCTATCTGTGGTTGACCGGCTGGTGGCGGGTGCCGGACAGCGATCGCGAGACGCAGCAGACCGCGATCGCGCCCGCGCCGCCGCCGCAGCCGCGCGCCGAGGAGATGCTGCCGCCGCCCGGTCCCGGGCTGACGTGGCGCATGGGCGCCTGGGCCTGGACCGGCCGGATCTGGGTCTGGGTGCCGGGCGGCTGGGCGCTGCCGCCGCGCGCGGATCTGGTGTGGCGGCCGGCGCGCTGGATCCTGCAAGGCGGCGGCGTGCGCCTCGATCCGGGTGGTTGGCAGGTGCAAGTCACCGTGCCCCGCTGAGCCTGCCGACCCCGCACGCGCAACTCCGCATTGCCAACGCAGCGACTGCGCGGCAGACTTGCCCTGGCACGCCGCCGTGCCGCGAGGGGAACAACCAGATGACCGCTGAGCCGATGGCCGCTGCGCCCACGGCGGAACCGCAGCCGACGGTGTCGATCGCCGTGCACACGTTGCGGCGGGAGTACGCGTGGAGCGGGGAAGCGCGCTCGCTGCGCTACCTGCGCCTGACCTTGCAAGGCACCGGGTTCGAGCTGGTGGCGGGCGCGGATGGCATCGATCTGCACGGCTCGCCGCTCAAGCTGCTGACGGACAACGCTTTGCGCCGCATGGGCCGGGCGGGCCACGAGGTGTGGCGCGGCGCGGAGATGCTGCTGCTCAAGATTCCGACCGCAGGCCAGTTGCCCATGGCGCTCGCGGCGAGCCACGGCTTTCCCGGGCGGCGCATCGTGTGGATTGACGGGCGCGTGTGGCAGCCGCTGCCGGTGCGCTCCCTCGGCAAGCTGCTCTCGACACAGCTGGGGCTGACGGCGGGGCGTCTGGCGCTGGACCGGCCGCAGTGGATGAAGCTGTCCTCCGGCGAAGAGGCGGACATCGTCGTCGCCTCGCGCACGCAGCAGCAGGACCTCGCGCCGTGGCTGACGCCGAACCTGCGTGTGCATGTGATTCCCAATGGTTCCTTCTCGGGCCAGCCGCCGCCGCGCCCGGCGCGCGATCCGAGCCGGCCCTTCACGGTCGGCTACCTGGGCAACGGCTACCAGGTCAAGGGCACCGGCGATCTGCTGGAAAGCCTGGACCTTCTCCGGCAGCGCAACGTGCCGGTGCACGCCCGCTTCGCCCTGAGCGGCCTGGAGGCGGCGGAGCTGGGCCAGGAGGCCGGTCGCCGCGGCCACGAAGTCGTCGGACTCGTGAACCCGCAGGAATTCTTCGCGTCCATCGACGTGCTGGTCCTGCCGCTGTGGAGCGACGCGGGCACCATGGTCTTCCCCAACGTGCTGCTGGAGTCGCTCTACTACGGCGTTCCGGTGGTGGTTTCCGACCTGCAGGTGACGCGCGAGATGTTTGACGCCGATGGCCTGGCGCGGTTCGTCCCGCCCCGCGATCCGCACGCGCTCGCCCTGTCGCTGGAGGACGTTGCGCGCGACCCCAGCATCCTGCCGCGCGCAGAAGCGCTACAGCGCCACTTCGAGGCGCATTTCTCGGAGAAGATGGTGAGGAACGGCTGGCTGCATTTGCTGCGTGGCGAGGCCGCGCATGCCTGAACCGAGACCTGCATCCGACCTGCACATCACTCCCAGCGAAGACCTGCGCCGCTTCGACAGCGGCGGCGGCCGCTACGTCCACGAGGCTGAAGCCGCCATGGTGCGCGACCTGTTCGCCGCGGCCGCCTTGCCCGCCAGCAGCGTCGTGCTCGACTGCCCCACCGGAACTGGCAGGTTCATTGGCCTTTTGCACCGCATGGGCTTCGTCGTCTGGGCCTTGGACGGCTCGGCCGCCATGCTGGAAGCCGCCAAGCAGTTCGGCGCCGACCGCTACCTGCACCGCGCCGCCGAAGCGATGAGCCTGCCGGATGCCTGCGTCGACGCCGTGCTGATGCACAGGTTCTTGTGTTATTTCAAGGATCCGCAGCCGTTCCTGACCGAGGCTGCCCGCGTCCTGCGGCCCGGCGGCGTGCTGCTCGTCGACGCCTGCGGGTGGACGCCGCGCGCCTGGGTGCCGGACGACCGCTCCTGGCTGGGCGGCCGCGTGCACGTGCATACCCCAGAAGAAGTGCTGGGTTGGACGACGACGCTCGGCCTGGAGCTCCAGCGCCGCGAGCCGCTGTTCCTGCTCACGCCGTCGGCCTACGGCTTCCTGCCCGACGTGGTGAGCCGCGGCGTCGAGTGGCTGGGCGACAAGATCGCGCCGCAGCGAAAGACCAAGAC
>CAIXAA010000876.1 GCA_903917305.1 uncultured Myxococcales bacterium
AGTCCTCCCCTGTTCGGTGTCGTCCAACTCGGGTTCGAAGTTCAAAGGACCTGGTCCCATCCACAGCGCCCGCCGAGCGGGAGCGCCTGCAGGTTCAGGAACGGTTCATGGGTCATGGGTAAGCCGTCCACGGCTGCTGCGGCCCGCAGGCTGACAAGCTGTTCGAGCGCGGCCCGCCGCGATTGGCGGGGCGACACTAGTCCTCCTCAAACTGCGTCTTCGCAAACTCCACCGGATCGCGCCGGGGCTTGCGGGGTTTCTTGCGCTTGGCCGCATGGCCGGCGCGCGAACGCGCCACGCCAAACCAGGCGGCGTAGATCGCGGGTTCGAACACCAGCGTCAGCACGGTGGCAACGGCCACGCCGCCCATCATGGCCACGGCCATGGGGCGCCAGAACACCGCTTGGGTGAGCGGCACCATGGCCAGAATGGTGGCCGCTGCGGTCAGCACGATCGGGCGCAGGCGCCGCACCGCGGCCTCGATGATGGCGCGGCGCGGATCGTTGGTGGTCTCGATGAAGCGCTCGATCAGTTCCACCAGAATCACCGAGTTGCGCATGATGATGCCGGCCAGCGCGGTCACACCCAGGATCGCCACGAAGCCGAAGGGCTGGCGAAACAGCAGCAGCGACGCCACCACACCGACCAGGCCCAGCGGCGCGCTGATGAGCACGCGCGCAGCGCTCTTGAACGAGCGCAACTGCAGCATCAGCAGGGTCACGATCACCAACAGCATCAGCGGCACCACCACGCCCAGGGAGTCCTGCGAGTTGGCCACAGCCTCGAGCGCGCCACCGGTCTCGATGCGGTAGCCCGGTGGCAGGGTCTTGTTCAGCGCCATCATGGCCGGTTCGATCTGCTTGCCCACCTCCGGCCCTTCAGCTTCGTCGACGATGTCGGCGCGCACGGTGATGGCGCCCATGCCGCTGCGCCGACCCAGCACCGCCTCCTCGAAGCCGTAGCTGATGGTGACGAACTGGTCCAGCGGCACATAGCGCCCGCTGCCGGTGCGCACGGCCAGATCGCCGATGGCGGCCAGCGAGCGGTCGGCGCTGTCGCGCGCGCGCGTCACGACGTCGATCAGCTTGTCGCCCTCGCGGTACTGGGTCACGGGCAAGCCGTTCATCATGCCGCTGACGGTGTTGCCGATGTCCTGCGAGGACACGCCCAGCGCGCGCGCCTTGTCCTGGTCCACGTTGAGCTGCAGCGTCTCCGCCGGGCCGCTCGTGCCGAGGACCTCGAAGCCCGAGACGACGAGTGCCTGCTTGCCGGCCAGCATGGTGCCGGCGAGGAGGTCGCCGTAGGTGGCGACGATCGCCTTGCCCTGGCCGCTGCACTTGACGACGAAGAACGAGGAGGCGCCGAAGGCGCCCTTGAGGCCGCCCCAGCCGGTGTCGAGGTCGACCGTCGACTCGGAGGCGATGAAGCCGTCGCGGTGGAAGAGCCACGTGTAGCCCTGCAGGTCGATGTAGGTCATGTCGCCGGGCAGCGGTGCGGCGAGCAGGATCTCCCCGCCCGTCGGCGGC
>CAIXAA010000877.1 GCA_903917305.1 uncultured Myxococcales bacterium
CACGCCGGAGCTGGGCACGCTGGACGTGGCGCGGACTGCCGAAGAGGTCAAGCTGATCGCGGCGTTGCGGCTCACGCACGAGCCGGCGCGGCGGGCGCAGGCGCTGGGCAGGCTGCACGGCTATCCGGTTTGCTGCGCAGAGGCGTTTGCGCAACAGACCCGGCACGCGCCGCTGCCGTGGGCGGTGCAGCCTTTGCTCGTGCCGGTGCTGGGTTTCGTGCCGTGCAAGCCGGATTGCCACCACGCGCAGCAGCATTTGCAGGCGCTTTGGCAGGCGTTGGATTTGCAGCAGCTGGCCCGCGAAATCCAGGTCGTCACGCTCGATTCGCAAAGTCCGGACGAGCGCATTGCCCTGCCGGGCGCGACGGTCGACGGGGAAATGGTGCGCTACGACCCCAAGGCGCTGGCGAACCTGCCGGGGCCGCTGCGCGAGCAGCTGCGGCGGGCCGACCGCGTGCAGGCGCTGCCGGGTCAACTGCGCCTCTGGCAAGGCGAACGCTGCCTGGACGTGCGAACGGCGACGCACGCCTTGTGGTCGCCGCAGCACACGTGGCACGCGGCGGAGTGGCACGAGCTGGCGCTGGCGGCGGCGCGCGATCCGCAGCAGGTCGGGCAGCGGCGCACGGTGCCGCAGCTCTCGCTGCTGGAATTGAACCTGGGACTCAAGAAGGTGCTGCGCCTCGAAGCCCGGCCGGCGATGCCCGAGGATCCGCAGCCGCTGGGCGGGGATCCGGGGCGCATGGTGTGGCAGCCGCGCGACGTGAAGGACGGCCGCGAGTGGTTTGGCGGCTACGACCGCGCGGAGGTCGCGCAGGCGCTGGCGTTCACGGCGGCGCTGGAGCAGGCCAAGGGCAAGGCGCAGGCGGCCGAGCTGATGCAGAAGTGCGGCGCGCTGCTGGGCTATCCGGCCTGCTGCACGGCGGCTTTCGCGGCGCGGCCGCACGCTCAGGTCGACAGCTACACCTGGGTGCACCTCGCCAACCGCCTGGCGGCGCCGGGTCCGGTGCCGTGGGAGCTGAACGCGGCGGCGCAGTTCTTCCTCGACTACGTGCCGTGCGGCCTGGATTGCCAGGCGACGGTGGAGCGCTGCAAGAAGATCGTCCAAGAATACCGCCGCATCGGCGAGGAGCACCTGGACGACTACATCGGCGCGCTGCGCCACCCGTGGCTGTTCGGGCTGGACGCCGAGAGCGATGTGCTGGAATTGGTGACGGAGTGGGACGGCCAGGGCGAGCTGCTGCACTACCAACCGGGCATCCGCACCGGCGACGGGCCGTTGCTCAACCTGGCGGCGCAGTGCGATGCGCTGCGCGTGACCGAGGACGGCCTGACGGTGCTGCGCCAAGGCAAGGAGCTGGCGACGCTGACCGGCCATGCGTTTGTCTGGTGGCACGAGCGCGCGGTGCAAGTGCGGTACCTGCAGCAGCTTGTGCAGGAGCGCTTCGCGCTGGCTCCCCAGCCGCAGCAGCAAGAAGCCAAGGTGGATCCGCGCCTTGCCGGCTGGCCGCGCGTGCTGCAGCGCCAGGCGCTGGCGGCGGGCTTCAAGCTGACGGCGGTGGACGTGTCGCGGCCGGAGCGGATGCTGCTCGCCGTGCAGCTGGCGGACGGCACGCCGCTGCGGCTGCTGCTGACGGACCGCACGCTGGCGCCGGACTCTTACCTGGTGGCGGGGCCTTTTGCGCTGATGTATCCACCGGATGCGCCGATCGACACCAAGGCCAAGGATCGCGTGGTGCGGCTGATTGCGGCGTCGTTGGAGCAGTTCATCTCGGCGCCGCGCCGCTAGAGCACCAATCAGAAACGCTGTTTCTGATGTGGGCTCGATCTCCTGTTGCTGGGTCGCCGAGCGCGCCGATGCGGACGCGCCGGCTCCGGGAGAGCGCCGCTCAACGATTGTTGATCGGCGCTCTGGTCTCCGAAAACACTGGCACGTTCTTCTCGACAGCCTTGAGCACCAGCTGCCCGAGGCGCCGCTCCAAGTCCCCGCGCGGCGGCGTCGCGTCCGCGTGGGCGAGCGTGAAGCGCTCCGACGCCTGCCAGA
>CAIXAA010000878.1 GCA_903917305.1 uncultured Myxococcales bacterium
CATTGCCGGTTTGCCCGTCGTAGACCACGCCGCCGCCGAAGACCCAGAGGTTGCCGGTGAGATCCAGCCACGACGAAGTGAAGTACCGCGCGCCGGGCACGTTGTCGACCGCGGTCGTGCCCAGCGTGCCGTAGACGCCCGTGGCATCGAGCGCGTTGGCGCCGCTCACCCAGGTCCAAAGCCCGGTGGTCGACGCGTAAGTCCACAGGTCGTTGAGCTCGCCGGTCGCGTTGGCCAGCGGTCCGTCGCCGTTGCCGCCGAATAGCCAGACGGTGCCGGCATCGTCCATCCACGCGTGCGCGCCCCAGCGCCCGCCCGGCAGGTTGCCCGTCACGGCGGTGCCCAGCGTCCCGTACGTGCCGATGCCGTTGATGGTGTTGCCGCCGCTCATCCAGGTCCAGCCGCCCGTTGTCGGCGCGTACCGCCACACGTCGTTCAACACGCCGACCTGACCGTTCGCGACCACGCCTTGCCCGCCGAAGAGCCAGAAATTGCCGGTTGCGTCGGTCCAGTTCGCGGATTCGAAGCGCGCGCCCGGGGTGTTGCCCGCGACGCCTGCGCCGAGCGTGCCATACACGCCTTTGGTGTTGGTCAGATAGCTGTCCGTGCCGCTGACCCAGGTCCAGTTGCCGACAGTCGGCGCGTACATCCACAAATCGTTGAGCAAGCCGCTGTTGCCTTTGGCGTCGGTCGCTTGGCCGCCAAAAAGCCAAAGGTTGCCGATGCCGTCGCTCCACGAGACCGCGGCGTAGCGACCGCCGGGAAGATTGCCCACTGCGCCTGTGCCTTGCGTGCCGTACACGCCAGTGACCTTGTCGAGAGCAGCCCACGAGTCGACTTTGGGGCCGTTCATCCACGTCCATTGTCCAGAAACGGTCGAGAATCGCCACAAGTCGTTCAGCGGCCCGCTGTAGCAGGCGCCGGCCGTGTCCGCGATGGCATAGCAGCCGTAGCCGCCGAATATCCACAGATTGCCCGCGGCGTCGGTCCAGGTCACCGCGTTGTCCCGCGCGCCGGGCACGTTGGCGGCGTCGGCTGAGCCCTGCGTGCCAAAAACGCCGAGCGTGTTGGCGGTGTTGGCGCCGCCGACCCAGGTCCACAGTCCTGACGTCGGCGAGTACTTCCACAAGTCGTTGAGAAACGTGATGTTGCCGCCCGGCTTGCCGCCGTAGCCACCAAAGAGCCACAGGTTGCCGCTGCCATCGGTCCACGACGCCGCTTCGTAGCGCGCGCCCGGTGTGTTGCCGATGGCCGCCGTGCCGGGCGTGCCGTAGACCGCTGTGCCGCTGGCGGTGTTCGCGCCGCTCTCCCAGGTCCACGCACCGCCGCAGGCTGTGGTGATCGGGACGTTTTGCTGGCAGCTCACGGTGCCCGCGATGCATTGCTCGGTGCCCGCGCCACAGACGCCGGATTTGCCCGTGCTGCACGTCGCGCCGCCGCCGGGATTGCCATCGTCGGTCAAGCCGTTGCAGTCGTCGTCCAAGCCGTTGCAGGTTTCCACGCCGGGCGCGACGTTTTGCTGGCAGAG
>CAIXAA010000879.1 GCA_903917305.1 uncultured Myxococcales bacterium
GCCGTCTTCAGATGCCGGTTCTGGTCATAAAGGCTCACACCCAGCCGCGAGAGCACCGGCAAGATCGTGGATTGGCCGGTAAGCTGGAAGCGATTCATTTCCGAACTCAGCCCACCCAGCGCCGCGTTGGCCGATTCGGCACTGCCGCCGATTTGCTGAAATGCCCCTTGCCACTCGGAAAGGGATTCAACGTTCATGTCGATCGAGCGCGCCAGTCGGCCGGAGGAGGCGTCGAGCCGGGTCACATAGTCGACGAACTCGCCCACCTCGCGGCCGCCCAGGAAGAGTCCGAGCCCAGTGAGCGCCTGTCGCCGGAAGTCCGAGAGCAGGTCAAAGATTCGCTTGCTCTGCGATTCGACCTGATTGCCGGCGGACAGCGATGCCTCTTGAAACTTGCGAAGCTGGTCCATCGCCTCGCGCTGGCCGCGAGTGAATTTGCTCGGGTCGAGGCCAAGTTCAAGCACGAAGCTGTCGATGACGGTGGGCATCTACTTCCTCGGCTTCCGGGCGACTCTCTGGTTGTGCGCGTTCACGAGATACACCTCGAGAAGATTATACAAGTCTTCGAGGCTATAGACCGTGCGAAGCTCGCGAAGCGTCGCTAGGCCGGAACTGACGACGATTCCGATGAGCCGGGGGATGTTTTCGTAGTCGACGTAGCCCGCTTCGTCATGATCGCCGAGATCAAGGTCGATACGATGTCGAACGCGGAAAAATTTGTATGGAGCTCGAGGACCTCCGACCTCAGCCACAATCTTGTTTTAACTTCCATGATGTCGTTCGGCATCAAAGCATGGGCGACCGGCTTGCCTGTCTTAACGTCCTTGGCGCGCTGGTCGCGCACGATCTGGACGCACTCCAGCAATTCCTTCCAGATCGGAATGGTCTCATCGGATTGCATGTAGCCGGCGGCGAACTTCTCCATGAACAGCCAGAAGATGGCCTCCATGCCGCCGCCAATAGCCTCCGGCGGAATTTTGCCGCCGCCGCGGTTGTAGGCAATGAGCGCGCGCCAGCCCCAGTCCTCGGCCCGCTCCGCCGGCCATTCGCTGAGATAAAACATCTTGCCGGCATCGCGGCCGCCCCATTCTGGGACAACGACATAAGCGTGCTTGAAGCCGGCCTCGTCCTTGAAGATGTCCACGCTAGGCTCTCCCGAGCGGCTTCAGCGTTGGATACTCGCCTTCGATCTCTTCATCACCGACACGGACCCGCGTTGGCGGGTGGTCAACCGGCGTGAGATATTCGACGCGCGAAATAAATGGAACGCCGGTCGGGCCCATTGCCCACTCGATGGCTTTGACCTCGGGGCATCGTTTGCCGTGGTGATCTTCGCCGCACCAGCGGCAAGCCGTAGGCGCCGCGGCGCTCGCTTCACTCATCGGATATTTCCTAGCCGATTGGCGCCGGGACGACCTTGTTCCAGACGATCCGATATTTGCGCGGCCGGATGATCTTCTGGACCTGCGGCATCGGCTTATAAGTCTCCAGGCCGCCGTTGGTCATGATGAAGGAATAGCCGAGCGCCGGCAAAATAACCGTGCCGTTCAAGGTGTAGACGTCCTGCACCGCTTCCTGTTGCGTATTGATTTGGTCGAAGAACTCATTCGACGCCGAGTTGGCCTGCAGCGTGATCTCCTGCATTCGCTCCATCCAGACGAAGCCGAAGGAGAGCACGCCGTCAACGCCCATCAAATGTTCGAGGACCTTCGCCGGCTCCATGTCGGTCACGTCATCGGCGGCGAAGCCTTGAAGTTGCACCGGGCCGAGCCCGAGGCTTGGAGCCGTCAAGGTGATGACGCTGTTAGCTGCCGTCAAAGACATGGTCGGCGTCTCCTTATTGAACGAGGACGCTGGAAAGGTCGATCGATTGCACCGAATTTCGGTCGATGTACCAGAACGTCATCGGCCAAGGCCCGCGCGCCGCTTGGACGTTTTGCGGCGGGATGACAATTTGCAAGTAATACCCTTGCGTCTGAAGCGTCCCCGCGATATTCGCGCCGGCCGCGTTATTGACCTCCGCGATCTGGCCCGCCGTGAGCGTATTCGGAGCGAAGGCACCGAACGCGAGCGCCTGCGTGATCACGGTCTGAAGCGTCTGCTGGATCAGGCTCATCCCGGCGACGGTGAACGGCACCGAGAGCGAGTTCGCGAACAGCGTAAGCAGCGCGATCTGGAAGAACGAGTTCAGCCAGATTTGCGTTTCGTAGCTGTCGGCCCACGCGAACCGTCCGGTGATCTGCCCGTTCTGGAACCAGA
>CAIXAA010000880.1 GCA_903917305.1 uncultured Myxococcales bacterium
CCCTTGCCGCAGAAGGGCGTGCCGAAGACGCCGCGCACGCTGGCGACGCCCGAGAGGTTGCGCCAGAACGTCGCGGAGATGCCGCGGTAGCACGGGTTCTTGACCCAGCCCTTGAGCTGGCCTTCTTCGATGAGCTCGCCCACCTCGCAGCCGAATTGGAACTTGTTGCGCGAGTCGTCGATGGACCAGCTCAGGTTGGTGGCCATGCGCACGCCCTTTTCAACACCCTGGATCAACTCGTCTTCGCTCTGCGTGCCGGACTCCAGGTTCAGGTTGGCCATGCGGTCGATGGGCGGCCGGTTCCAGCCGCAGGCGCGCGCGTTCGCCACGCCCGGCAGCGCGGCGCGCGTCTGCGAGATGGCGCCACCCAAAGGCCGCAGCAACATGCCCTTTTCGATGATGTGCGTGCGCCTGGCCGTCGTGCCCTCGTCGTCCACCGCGTAGGAGGCGAGCTGGCCCGCCACGCTGGGATCAAACGTGATGTTGAGGAGATCCGAGCCATAGCGATAGCTGCCGAACATCTCGGGCGTCACGAAGCTCGTGCCGGCGAAGTTGCGCTCGTCGCCGAGGATGCGGTCGAGTTCCAGAGGATGACCAATCGATTCATGGATCTGTAGCATCATCTGATCCGGCGCGAGGATCAGCGTGCGCTTGCCCGACGGGCAGTTCGGCGCCTCCACGACACGGATCGCTTCGACGCCGAGGCGCTGCGCGTGCTGGTCCATCCGCAGATCCGTGAGCAACTCCGCGCCTGCCTGGCGCGCGCCCTCGACAAACGAGCGGCGCTGCGTGTCCTTGCCGTCGCTGGCGTAGGCGACCAGCCCCGGGTAGACGACGTCGTAGCGCTGCACGGAGCGCCCGCCGTGCGACGTGGCCAGCAGCGTTTCCACCGCCATCACGGTCAGTTGCGCCTGGGAGTCGACGATGCGATCGCCAGGGCCGCGCAGGCTCGCATCCCACGCCAGCAGTTGCGCCAGCTTGTCGCGGCGCGGCACATTGCGCCACGGCAGGAGCTCCGGACCTTGGTAATCGCCATGAGGCTCAGGCAGTTCCGCTGGATCGACGCGCCACAGCGGCCGTTTCGCGAACGCCTGCGCCATGCCGAGCGCCCTTTGGAACGCGAGCCGCAGACCGGACACTGACAAATCCGCCGTCGCGGCGTAGCCCATGCCGCCGGCGTCGACGACCGTCACCATCGCGCCGAGATCCTCAGACAAACGTGGTGGTTCCACGACGCCGGAACGCACGGACAGCGCCTCGGCGGACTCGCGCATGACGCGCAGCGACCACCACGCACACGGCACGGCGGCCCTCTGCGCCGTCGCGACGAGGTGGTCGGGATCGAAAACAGCAGGGTTCACGGCGGGCATGGCGTCCTCGGCGAGCGGTTGCGGGGCAACCCTGGATGCAGGACGCGCAGCATGGCGAAGCGGGGGCCGGCGCGCAACTGGCGTGACAGTAGCCGAGCGTGTAGGCTCGGCGCGCAACTTGGCGGCGCAGGAGTGCGAAGATGGCTAGGGAATTTGGCTTTGAAGCGTGGCTGTTGGGCGCTTCGCTGCTGACTTGCGCGTGCAGTTCGTCGCAGGAGGTCGCGAATCCGGGGCTGGTCGTCGGCGGCGATGCGCAGGGCGACTCGGGTGCCCTGACCGGTCAGGACGCGACGGCGCCCGACGTCGCGCTGGTCGCGCAGGACGTTGCGCAGCCCACGCCGGACGTGGTCGCGGCGGGCAAGATCGCCATCTACCTCAAAGGCGTGCAGGACAAGCCAGCCGCGGTCGATGGCCTTGCCGCGCAGACGCCGACGGGCTTCCAGATTGCGCTGAGCCGCTATTCGGTGCTCAAGGCCATCGACGACCCGGCGCCGCAGGTGTGCTTTGATCTCAAGGACCAGCCGGCAGTGGCCGACATGGCCGGCGACAACCTCATGGGCAGCTGCGCGACTTCCGGCCTCACGACGGCGATGTACAGCTACGGCCGCACCAAGGTCGACTGGTCGAAGTTCACGGTCAAGGGCACGCTGCACTACGGCGGCCAGCCCTATGCCGGCAAGTTCACGTTCTTTCGCGCGTGGTCCGACACGGTGGTGGCCGGCAAGGCGTACAAGGCGGGCACGGGCACGCTGCGCTTCCAGGACAACTACGGGCTGGTCGACAACACGGTGAACTACGCGTATCCGCCTGTGATTTCGCCGCCGGGCGTGACGATGGCGACGGTCGCCGGCGAGTTCTCCATCACGTTTCCCTACACCAAGCCGCTGCCCATCGTGCAGGGCGCGCCGGGCGACTACTGGGCGCGGTTCAACTGGCACGTGCTGGACGGGTTTCGCTGGCAGGACGAGGACAAGGCGACGTTTGCCAAGGACGTTTGGGACGTGGTGATGCCGCCGGATGTGTCGGAAGAAGTGAAGATGTTTGGCGCGACTGGGTACGATGTGACGACGTCGCTGGATTGACCGGCCGAAAGCCGCGGCTCGACAAGCAAACTGCGGAATGTTCCATGGTTTCGCACCTCGGCGGGCAGTTGCCGCGGCGCGTGTTCGGTGCCACCATTCGCAGCAAGCCATCGATTCTGGAACATGCCCGCCGATGGCCCCGGCCCCAGGAGCAAGGTCATGGCGCGCGAACGGAGCATCGCGCTGGGATTCGCGGCAGGGCTGCTGCTGGTGGCCGGCCTGAGCGTGCTCGCGTGGCGCGAAGTCATCCGGTTGCGCACGGCGGCCGACAGCGTGGAACACGACTGGAACGTCACGCTGCAGATCGACGAGATCATTGCCAGCGTCGACACGGTGCAGCGCAGCACGCGTGGCTACCTCCTGACCGCCTTGCCGCAGTTCCGCGAGCCGGCCGACCGCGCGCTGGCGCAGCTGCACCGGCAGGTTGAGGCCCTGGCCGACCTGGAACGCGACGACGCGGCCGAGCTGCGTGCCGTCCTCGCCCTGCGCGAACAGATCCAAGTGTTTTCAGTCTATCAGCGCGCGAACGTGGCGGTGCGCGACCGGGAAGGGCTGCAGGCGGCGGCGGCGCGGGTCGCCACCGGGCGCGGCGAGGCGCTGACGAACGCGACGCTGGCGACGCTCGATCGCATGATGGCGCGCGAGCGGGGCGATTTGCTGCGCCTCCAGGCGCTGCGCGCCAGCCGAGCGGAGGCGACAACGGTGACGGTCGGCGCCGGCAGCGTGCTGGCGTTCCTGCTGGTGCTGGGGTCGAGCCTGCTGCAGCGGCGTGAGCTGCGGCGGCGGCGCGAAGCGGAGATGCGCTTTCGCACCATGGTCGAGGCGGCCCCGGATGCGGCGCTCATCATCGACGCGCAAGGCCGCATCCTGCTGGCCAACCCGCGCGCGGAAGGGCTGCTGGGCCCGCTGCCGGGTTCCCTGGTCGGCATGTCCTACGAGGCGCTGGCGCCCGAGCGGCTGCGCGGCGACTACCGCTCCGTGCTGGCCGCGTACCTCAGCGACGGCGCAGCGCGGCCCGGAACGCAGGGCCAGGCCTTTGTCGCGCTGGGCAAGGATGGCAAGGAGCTTCCGGTGGAAGTCAGCCTGAGCCCCATGCGCATCGACGGGGAGCGGGTGCTGCTTGCGCTGGTGCGCGACGTGACCCAAGCCCGCAGCCTGCAGCGCGAGTTGCAGCGCTACAAGGCCGAAGCCGAAGACCTGTACCAGAACGCGCCCTGCGGCTACCACTCCCTCGACGCCGATGGCGTGATCGTGCGCATGAACGACACGGGGCTGCGCTGGCTCGGGCGCGCGCGCGAGGAGGTGATCGGCCGCATGCGCCTGACGGACATGATGACCGAGGCCAGCCAGCAGCTTTTCGCCCAACGATTCCCTAGCTTCCTGGCCAGCGGCGAGATCCACGACGCCGACTTCGACTTCGTGCGCAAGGACGGCACCACGTTCTCGGCGCGCGCCTCCGCGACGGCCGTGCGCGACGAAGACGGCCGGATCGTCCGCAGCCGCTCCATCCTCGTCGACGAAACTGCGCGCAAGCAGGCCGAAGCCGAGCGCGAGCGCCTGATTGCCGAGCTGCAGCAAGTCCTAAGCCACGTGCGCCAGTTGCAGGGCCTGCTGCCGATGTGCGCATGGTGCAAGAAGATTCGCGACGACCAAGGGACGTACCAGACGCTGGAACGGTACCTGACGGACCACTCCGAGGCGCGGATTACGCATGGGATTTGTCCGGATTGCGCGGCGCGGCTGGGGGACGAGTAGCGGGGGGCTGGCTGACGGTTCCGGGTCGGGCTCCGGCTCCGGCTCCGGCTCCGGTTCCGGTTCCGGTTCCGGTTCCGGTTCCGGTTCCGGTTCCGGTTCCGGTTCCG
>CAIXAA010000881.1 GCA_903917305.1 uncultured Myxococcales bacterium
GGCGCTCCGGCGCTGGGCGCCTTGCTGGCCAAACAGGCGGCGGCGCAGGCCGCGGATACGGAGGCGCCCGCCGCCGCGGACGCCTCTACGGCGGAAATCACCAAACATCTGGAGGAACTCTTCGGCATGGCGGCCAATGCGCCGGTCGATGTCCTCGAGATTCGCGCCGACGGTCCGGTCTACCGGGTGACCTTCAACGTGCGAAGCAGCAGCAAGACGCCGCCAACCACCGTTTTTGTGAGTCGCGACGGCAAGATGGTCTTCCAGGACGGCTTCGACCTGCAGGAGCGCCTGACCCAGATGCGCATGGAGAAGGGCTTCGCCGACTGCATGCGCCAGGCGGGATTGCACGTGTACGGCCTCTTGAGCGACGAGGCGACGCGCAAGCAACTGGCTGAAATTGGCGGCTTTGCTGGTGCCATTTTCATCGATTGCTCCGTTGGCAAGGAGAACTGCGCGCGCCTGGGCATCAAGACCTACCCGACGCTGGAGTTCCGCGGCAAGCCCGAGGCGGGCATCAAGGCCCGCAACTACCTGGAGAGCCTGACAGGCTGCAAGTAGGCGCCGGGCAGCGCGAAGCGACGCCGCCGGGATGGCGAAATGGTAGACGCAGGGGACTTAAAATCCTCAGCCCCTAGACAGGGCGTACGGGTTCAAGTCCCGTTCCCGGCACTCCAAGATCACGCGCCACGACCGCCAGCCGGTCAATGCCGGCGTGTCGCGCGCGAATGGCCACGCTGGCATGCCGGCCAACCCCTCTGAACATCACCAAAATGCCACGCAAGAAACCCCGCGCTGAGCGCCACTTGCCTTGCGCCATTTGCGTATCTTGACATCCAGTGATCGCCGCGCGCACTGTGTCGCCGCGCTCTTCGGGGGGCGCCGGGGCCAGGGAACCCGGCGGCGTTGAAGCGCTTCCTGGCCATTCGGGCGCACCGTTCGCCGCGGAGGCAGCATGGCCGTCACACTCTACTGGATGCAGGCCGGCGGTTGCAGCGGCGATTCGATGTCGCTCCTGAATGCCAACTCGCCTGATTTGCTGGAGATCCTTCAGGAACTGGACGTCGACCTGCTCTGGCATTCGTCGCTTTCCGTCGCCAACCGCACCAGCCAGCGCGCCCTGCTCGAGCGCCTGCAGTCGGGCGAACAACGCCTCGATGTGCTGTGCGTCGAGGGCGCCGTCATCCGCGGACCCGGCGGCACCGGGATGTACGACACGCTCCACGGCCAGGCCAAGAAGAACCTTATCTGGGCCTTGGCGCACAAAGCCAAGCATGTCATCGCCATCGGCACCTGCGCGTCGCACGGCGGCATCTCCGCGCGCGGCGACGTCGAGGGCACCGGTCTGCAGTACCACGGTCGCAAGCGCGGCGGCTTCCTCGGCGAGGACTTCGTGGCGGGCTGCGGCCTGCCGGTCGTCAACCTCCCCGGCTGTCCGGTGCACCCTTCCGTCGTGACGCAGGCCCTGTCCGCCGTCGTGCACGGGGCGACGCTCGACCTCGATGCCTGGCAGGCGCCGACCGCCTGGTACGGCACGACGGTGCACCAGGGCTGCACCCGCAACGAATACCATGAGTACCGCGTCGAGGAGCGCGAGTTCGGCGAAAAGGGCTGCATGTTCTTCCACATGGGCTGCAACGGTCCCCTGGTGCGCGGCCCTTGCAACAAGCTCCTGTGGAACGGCCGCTCCTCCAAGACCCGCGTCGGCGTGCCGTGCTTTGGCTGCACGGATCCGGACTTCCCCAAGAGCTTCCCGTTCTTCCAGACCCGCAACATCGAAGGGTTGCCGATCGACCTGCCCGACGGCATCAACCGCGCCCACTACCTCGCCTACAAGGGCATGGCCGCCGCCGCCGCGCCCGAGCGCTTGAAGGGCCGCGAAAGCAACATCTGAACGCGGAGTTCGACATGGCCGTACAGACCATCGAAGTGCCCCTCAACCGGGTCGAGGGCGACCTGGAGATCCGTGTCGCGGTCGAGGACGGCCGCGTCGTCGATGCCTGGAGCGCCGGCACGCAGTTCCGCGGGTTCGAGCGCATGCTCGTGGGCCGCGCGCCGCTCGACGGCCTCGTGATCACGCCGCGCATCTGCGGGTTGTGCTCGACCAGCCACCTCTACGTCGCCTCGCGCGCCCTGGACCAGCTCGCCGGCGTGACGCCGCCGCCGGACGCCATCCGCGTGCGCAACATCGCCTTGCTGGTGGAGAACCTGCAGAGCGACATGCGCCACGCATTCCTCTTGTTCGGCGCGGACTTCGTCAATGCCGCCTACGAGGGCCAGCCGCTCTACGAGGAAGCCCGCCGCCGCTATGCCCCGCTCGCCGGATCCGCTGCCGTGGCCGCGCTGCGCGCGACCCGCAAGATCTTGGAAATTGTCGCGATCCTCGGTGGTCAGTGGCCGCACTCGTCCTTCATGGTGCCCGGTGGCGTCGCGTCCGCGGTCGGGCCCATCGAGTTCCTGCAGTGCCGCCATGTCCTTGCGCGCTTTCGCCATTACTACGAGACCGACGTGCTGGGCTGCGCGCTCGAGCGCATCGCTGAGCTGAAAAGCTCTGCCGATCTCGATGCATGGCTGGACGAAGCGCCGGCGCACCGCGACAGCGAGCTCGGCTTCTACCTCCGCTTCGCGCGCGCCGCCGGCTTCGAGCGCATGGGCAAAGGCCACGGCAACTTCGTCAGCGGCGGCAGCCTCGACATCCCGGAGGGCAGCGCCGTGCAGGCGCAGGGCGGTGGCCGGCAGCTGGTGCCCGCCGGCTTTCTCAGCAGCGACGGCGCTGGCAGCGTGTTCGACCAGCGCGAGGTCGCGGAACACATCGCGCACTCCTGGTTCACCGGCTACGAGGGCGGCATGCACCCGTCGACCGGCGTGACCGAGCCCTACGCGACGGGCGCGGAAGGGGACCGCTATTCCTGGGCCAAGGCGCCGCGCTATGCCGGACAGCCGGCGGAGGTCGGGCCGCTGGCAGAGCTGCTGCTGGCTGGCCACCCGCTGCTGCAAGCCCTGGTGGCGGAGCAGCAAGGTCCCAACGTCTTCGTGCGCCACCTCGCGCGCCTGCTGCGCGCCGCGGCGATGCTCCCGGCGATGGAGACGTGGCTGGCGGAGCTGGGCAAGGATGCCGGCGGCCTCGTGCTCCACGGCGTGAAGATGCGCGACGGTGAAGGCATCGGCTTGGGGGCGGCGGCGCGCGGGATGCTTGGGCATTGGCTGCGCGTCGAGGCGGGGCGCATCAGCCGCTACCAGGTCATTCCGCCGACGGCGTGGAACGGTTCGCCGCGCGATTCGGGCAACGTGCGCGGCCCGTGGGAGCAGGCGCTGTGCGGCACGCCGGTCGAGGATCTCGACAACCCGGTGGCCATCGGCCATGTCGTGCGCTCCTTCGATCCGTGCCTGGTCTGCACCGTCCACGCGCTCGACGCCGGCAATGGCAAGCCGCACGGACGCATCCGCATCTGAGGCAGCGATGGCCACGCCGAGCGCGCACGTCCGCATCATCTGCATCGGCAACCGCATGTTGCCCAGCGACGCGTTGGGCCCGCTGGTGCACGACTTGCTGGCCCGCTCGACCCTGCCGGACGACACGGCTGTGATCGACGGCGGGCTGCAGGGCCTCAACCTGCTCGGCGCGGTCGAGGGCGCGCGCCGTGTGGTCTTCGTCGATGCGCTGACCGGCGTGCGCGAGCGCAAGGCGATGCGGGTGCCGCGCCAGCGCGCGCTCGACAACGCCGGTGCGCGCTTTGATCATGGCGCTGGGCTGGGCTACCTCCTGCGCGCGATGGCCGTCGGGTGCGATGCGCCGCCGCGTGCCTGGTCGGTGGTGGGCGCCGCCGGCCCCGCCGATGCCGCGGTGATCGAAGCCGTCGCGGCGCTGGCCGTGGCGGAAGCCCGGCGTCCGGTGCGCAACCGTGCGGTCGTGAACGCGAAAGGGTGAGGGCATGGACGACCGGCAACTCGAACA
>CAIXAA010000882.1 GCA_903917305.1 uncultured Myxococcales bacterium
GCCTCTGCGCATGGAGGCAAGGGAATTCGCATGGTTCAGACGAAGGGAAGCCGGCGCGCGGGTGCTGCCTTGGCGGCGCTGGCCCTGGCGCTTTGTCTCGGCGCTGTCGCGGCGCCGGTGTCGGCGACGCCGCGTCGGCGCGCAGCGGCCGTGGTGCCCGTGCGCCGGCCCGTCAGCCTGCTGCGCCAGGCGATGCCGATCCCGCTGCAAGGCCTGCGGTTCTTGGTGGAACGGCGCGGCGATCTGCTCGAAGCCATCGGCATGCGCGACATGCACTGCGCGGCTTGCCTGGAACAGCTCGAAAGTGAACGGGATTATCCACCAGGCCTCGAAGCGCACCTGGACTGGAACCGCATGACGACCTGGACGCTGGGCGACACGGTGCTGCGGCTGACGAACGTGCAGCCGTTTTCGTTCCTGTTGCGCAAGCACTTTTGAGCGAGCTACCAGCCGTCGCCGTCGAAGAAAGTGCCGCAAGTTGTGAACATGGCATCGATCTTGGCGGGCACGTTCAGCCAGTTCGACGGTCCGCCGCCGCCCGGATGCACGTCGCTTGCGAAGAGCACCAGCGCAGCACCGGCAACGTTGACGGAGAAGTCCCAAAGCTCCCCGCCCACGTTGAAATCACAGCAGGAAAGGAACGGATGGCCGGGCGCGAACAGGTCGGTCGGCGGCGGCGAGATCGTCAGCTTCCACCTGGAGCCCGTTGAGTTGCCGCCCATGTACGTACAGAACGGCGGCCCAGGCAGCGTGGAAGGTGCCCCGTAGCAATCGATTTCGTAGACGGCGAGCGTGCAGTCGACGCTCCACTGAAAGCGGGTGCCGGCGACGTTGCTGCAGACCTTGTCTGGAACCTTCGCCATGTCGAGCACTTGCATCACAACCGACGGCGGCAGCGAGGACTTCTGGATCTTCATCCAGCACGGGTTGTCGAAGGCCATGATCCAGGCCTGGAGCTGCGCCCAGCTGCACGGCAGGTCGGGCGGCACGGGCTCGGCGGGCATGGCGTCCGGACTCATGGCGTCGACGCCGCCTTTGAAGACGAGCTTGCCGTTCACGTCGAAACAGGCGTAGTTCTTGCCCCACGGGTCGCCGCTCGCGGTGTAGAACGCGCACGCCGCGATGCCCAGTGCCTGGCATGCCGTGGATTCGCCGGGCAGCAGGGCCGCACCCGGCTGCGGACCGTCCCACGGCGGGATGTCGGCGGCACACACGGCCGTGGCAGCGCCGGGACATGAAGCAACATCTTGCGATTGCTGGACTTCCGCGTCCGCGCCGCCGCCGGCATCGGGCACGTCGGGCGACGGCGGCACGTCCATGACCAGGCACGAGCCGGAGCAGTTGAGCACCGGGCAGCCGTTCTCGTCGATCTCCGAGACGCAAGGCGGCGCGGCGTCGTAGATCATCGTGCAGCCGCTGCCGGGGTGCGGGCTGCCGCCGAAATAGCCCTCGCAATCCGGCGCAATCTCGCAGCAGCCGCAAGGGTCGACAACCATGCCATTCTTCTTGAGCGGCACCCGGTGCGGCCCACAGACGGCAGGACCCGCGTCGGCATCCGCAGCCGCGAGCACTTCGACGGCGACATCCGGCGGCGCGGCATCGACGCTCGACGTGTCGGCAGGGGCCAGGAGATCCCTGTTCGGCGTGTCAGGGTTGGCTCCTTGCTTGGCAGTGCAGGCCAGCAGCAGGCAC
>CAIXAA010000883.1 GCA_903917305.1 uncultured Myxococcales bacterium
CGCCGGGCTTTCCTCGGCGAGCGAAACGGACCACGTGACGCGGAACGGCTCGTTCTCGTCGATATTGGCAGGAACGATGGAATCAATCGAAATCGAACAGGTCATTGCGCCCTCCACGCAGACTGGGGCCGGCGGCGCGGTAGGGTGCGATTCTGGGGCCGAGGCGTCAAGGTGAATCTGCGCGAATGCGCTACCGCAAGGCCGCGGCGAGGATGCGCGTGAGCAACGTCGCGTAGTCGCAGCCTGCCGCCGCGGCGGCCTTGGGCAGCAACGACGCGGGCGTGAGACCCGGCAATGTATTGGTTTCCAAGACAAAGGGCGCGCCGTCGGCGCGCAGGATGACGTCCGTGCGCGAAACGCCCTGGCAGCCGAGCGCCACATGGGCGCGAATGCCGAGCGCCTGCACGGCGGCTGTTGCCGCGGCGTCGATGCGGGCGGGCACGATCTCGTCGGTGCCGCCCGGCTGGTACTTTGCCGAATAGTCGAAGAAATCCGCCTTGACGGGGGCAATCTCAACCAACGGCAGAGCTTCGAGGCTGCCGTCGGCACGCTCGAGCACGCCCGCCGTCAGCTCCGTTCCGGCAATGTACTGTTCGCACAACAGGTTGGCCGCCAGGGGTGCCAGGCGCTGCAGCGCGCCCGCGACGGCGTCGAGGTCGCGGGGAATCTCGACTCCGACGCTGGAACCGCCGGCAGGGACCTTGATCACGACCGGCAGGCCGAGCTCCTCCACGAGATCCTTGGCGGCGGCCAGCGCCTCGCCCGCGCCATCCAGCCCTGCCGTGCGCAGCTCCTGTGCGCGCGCGACGGGGATGCCCACGCCTTGAAACACCCTGCGCGCCAAGGGCTTGTCCATCGCGACCGCGCTCGCCGTCGTGTGCGATCCGGTGTAGCGCAGACCGGCAAGATCGAGCAGGGCCTGGATGCGGCCATCTTCGCCGTAAGTGCCGTGAAATCCGAGAAAACACACGTCTACCGCCAAGGCCTGCAGCGCGGCGACCGCCTCGAGGATCGGCAGCGGCGACGGGGAGATCTCGCCGGCGTTGCCGGTCGGCGCCAGGTGCCACAGCCCTGCACGATCCACGAACACGGCGTGCGTTTCGTGGCCGAGGCCACGCAGCGTGTCGATGACGCCGCGCGAAGACCAGACCGAGATGTCGTGCTCAGAGGAAGGGCCGCCGTGCAGGACGGCGACGCGCAAGTGCGGCAGGTGCATGAGAGACCCCTGGTTGGAGGGCCACGGAAGGGCCGCGGGCTAGCCTAGCAGCGTCGTGGGCGTTGGCAATTTCGCGAAGTGCGGGACGAGCTAGTGCGCGGCGACCGGCCCGACTTCGACGTGGGAACGGCAACCTTGGCACGTCACGCTCAGCGGCCAGCGCAGGGACTGGCGCCCCATCAGGACGCGCTGGTGGCAGTGCGGACAGGGACCGCCCGCGCAATCGAGCACCGGCGGCGCGCGCAGGCGCAGACGCAGCAGCAGCCCTCCGGCCAGCAGCGCCAGCGCCGGCGCCAGCCACTGCCCGTCCAACCAGGCGCCGATGGTCAAGATGAGCGCGCAGCTTGGCACGAGCAGCCCGATCAGCCCGGCAACGCGGCGCGCCTCCGGCCTCGGGTCGACGATGGCCAGGCCACGGCTGGGGGGATCGCTGGGAGTGGACAGAGCAATCATCAAGGTTCGCCCGGGCATGGCTCCTCCGATCAACAACGCGCAAGGTCCTGGCGGGCCGCGCTGCCGTCTGTGTGCGTTTGTGTGGGTCACCCTTCATGCTACGAATGGCCGCGCGTCTGCCAAGCCGGGATGTCCAACAAGTTGGATTTGGAAATATGCCGGAAACAAGACACGGCTAACCTCAGCCATCATCCGCGCAGGTTGCTTCGGCTGACGTGGCTGTGCGACGCTCTGTCCGGTCGTCAGTGCAACAGTGTGTGTCTCGCCGCGTGGTGCCGCCGCAGGTCCGGCGCGCGACCTTCTTCATGTGTACCAGCGGGACCAGAGGTCCCAACAAGGAGTTCCCCATGTCCGTGTACAAAGCCGAATACATTTGGATGGATGGAGCCGAGCCGACCCAGAAGCTGCGTTGCAAGACCAAGATCGTCAAGACGGGCAAGGAGCCGCCGATCTGGGGTTTTGATGGCTCGAGCACCAACCAGGCGACGGGGCATGCCTCCGACTGTGTCTTGAAGCCCGTCTTCATCTGCCCCGACCCGGTGCGCGGCGGCAACGACAAGCTCGTGCTGTGTGAAGTGCTGCTGACCGACATGACGCCGCATCCGACCAACACGCGCGCCAAGCTCGTTGAAGTGGCTCGCAAATACGCGGATCACGACATGTGGTTCGGCATCGAGCAGGAGTACACCTTCTTTGAGGGCATCCGCCCGCTCGGCTGGCCGGACAACGGCTTCCCCGCCCCGCAGTTCGGCTACTACTGCGGCGTCGGCGCGGACGAGGTGTTCGGTCGCGACATCGTCGAGGAGCACATGCAGGCCTGCCTCGACGCCGGCCTCAAGTTCGAAGGCATCAACGCCGAAGTCATGCCCGCGCAGTGGGAGTTCCAGATTGGCGCCGCCGGCCCGGTGGAAGTGTCCGATCACATGTGGATGGCCCGCTGGCTGCTCTACCGCATCGCCGAGAACTACGGCGTGTCCGCGACGCTGGCTCCCAAGCCGGTCAAGGGCGACTGGAACGGCGCCGGCGCGCACACGAACTTCTCGTCCAAGGCCATGCGCGAGTCCATCGACGCCTGCATCGCCGCCGCCGAGGCGCTCAAGCAGGAGCACGCGCTGCACATCGCCAACTACGGCGACGGCATCGAGGAGCGCCTCACCGGCAAGCACGAGACCTGCTCGTACCGCGAGTTCAAGTACGGCGTGTCCGACCGTGGCGCCTCCGTGCGCATTCCGTGGCAGGTCGCCATCGACAAGAAGGGCTACATCGAGGACCGCCGTCCGTGCGCCAACATGGATCCCTACGTCGTGACGCGTCTCATCACGCAGACGGTCTGCAGCCGCGTCGCGGCCAGCAAGTCGTCCTCCGCGCAGGCCTAGTTCCCATCGCCCAACCGGCCGGCCCCACATGCCTTGGTGGGGCCGGCCGTTGCGGCATCCAAGAAATGTCGCGCCACCGTTGCCGTAATGCGTGTGCGGACGTATTGTTCCGGCGCTGCGCGTCCAGGCGCGATGGGAGAGCGACATGCGCTTGCAAGTATGGATGAAGATTGGCCTCATCTGCCTGCTGCTGGCTCCGGCCTGGACAGTCCGGGCCGCGGAGCCCTTGCGTGCCGACATCGGCGCGTTCGGCGGCGTGGACGTCTTCAGCAGCAAGGGCGGCTTGGGCAATGCCGCCAATCCCAAAGACATTCCTGGTGCCGGCGGCCTCGTCGGCTTGCGCGGCGGCGTCGTGCTGCTCGACAACCGGCTCGGCGTCGAGGCTGAGTTCCGCAGCGCATTCAGCAGCATGCAGAGCGGCAGCGGATCCGCCACGGTGTACGGCCTGCGGATCCAAGGCCTGTGGTACTTCCTGACGGAAGGCAAGGTGCAGCCGTTCGCGCTCGCCGGCTTCGGCAAGGAAGTCCTGACCACGAGCAAGAAGTACGTGCTTTCGCCGGACTGGGACAACGCGGGCTGGCTCGGCGTGGGCGCGCGCTCCCCGATCACCCACCGCGTCGCCGTTCGCGCCGACGTGCGCTACTTGATTGGCGAGCCGCGGCCGAAGGATCCTGGCGCTGCGTCGAGCAATGGCCCGACCAGCAACTTCGAAGGAACCCTGGGTGTGGCCTACTCATTTGGCGGAGCTCCGGACGACTCCGATCACGACGGCATCGCCGACGACGTCGACAAGTGCCCGAACGAGCCCGAGGACAAGGACGGATTCCAGGACGCGGACGGCTGCCCCGACCCGGACAACGACGGCGACGGCATCCTGGATGCAGCCGACAAATGTCCGAATGATGCCGAGGACTTTGACGGATTCCAGGACGAGGACGGCTGCCCGGACCCGGACAACGACAAGGACGGCATCCCGGACGTCAAGGACAAGTGCCCGAACCAGGCCGAGGATCACAAGCCGCCGTTCCCGAAC
>CAIXAA010000884.1 GCA_903917305.1 uncultured Myxococcales bacterium
CCGGGCCGCCAGATCGCCGCTTCGCGCCGCTCATGGTTCTGGTTCCGAGGCGCCCTGGCGCGGCTGCTCCCTGGTGAAGTGCTTCGGCCGCGATCTTGCGCGCGCAGTGCTACTTCACTTCGCAGCCGTCGCGATCGAGGCGGGAGCGCGCCTCCAAGACCCTCTCCGCATACGACAGGTTGTTCGGCAGCTGCCCGGCGCGAAACGCACGCAGCGACGCGAACGATCCCGCGTGGTAGGCACATAGCGCGTACATCAGCTGGCCGTCGAATTGCCGCAGCAAGCGATTCAGGTAGTTGGCCGCTGCGGCAACCGCACAGCGCGGCTCGGACGGGTCGCTGCACCCGAACGCCTCCGCCGTGCGCGGCACGAGCTGCATGAGCCCGGAAGCGCCAGCCGGCGACTCGATCGAAGGATTGAAGCCGCTCTCCACCCACGCGATGGCCATGATCAGCGTGGTGTCCAGGCCGCTTGCCTGGCTGACGCGCTCGAAGAGCGGCCGGTACTGCCGGCAGCGCTGCTGCATCTTCGCGTTGATGGTCAGCGGCTTGGTCGGCGGATAGCCCTGCGTGTGGTCGGGGTTGCTGCTGACCGCGACCGCGCTGTCGTCGATGTCATCGGCCGGGCGATGGCTGGCCGCGCCGCGCGCGCCGGTGGTCGGGCCGCCGGGATGGACTGGCACGACTTCGGCATCCGCGCCGCCGCAACCGGTGCCGCAGCACGCGATGGCGAGTGCGACGGGCCAGCCCAGGCGGTTGCCCTGAGAAGATAAGAACAAATTCAACCCCTGGCGTCACCGTGCGCCGGAACTCCTGATCTGCCATGGATATTGCGGCAAGTCCAGAAATCGTTGATGTTTGCCTTGCCGTCGCGCTTCAGACCGCTGCATCGGGCCGTCTTGGCGCCGCGAACATGGACCGCAGCCCCCCTATCTGCTACGGTCGCGCCGCCCGGCGATTGCCTGTCGCAGGGGCTGGAGAAGCGATGGGTCTGTTCGATTTCCTCACCGGCACCAAGGACGTCCAGAAGTCGATCGACAAGATCCGTCGGCGCTTGATGGACCAGTACCGCCAGAGCCACGAGCGCTACGCGGCGATGGACGAGCTCGTCAAGATCGGCACGCCGGAGGCGCTCGAAGCGCTGCTGCAGCGCTTCACGCTGCGGGTCAGCGGCCCCACCATCGACGAAGAAGAGAAGGCCGCGTGCCACGACCTGATTGCCAGGTTCGGCGAAGAGGCCATCGGGCCGCTGCAGCGCTTCATCGCGACCAACGACGCCGTCTACTTTCCGCTCAAGGCCTTGCGCGAGATCGCCGGCGATGACGTGGCGGTCGACGCGCTGCTCGCCGCCATCGAAGGCACCGATCCCGGCTACCACGAGGGCCTCGATCGCCTGCGCGAGATCGTGTCCAATCTCCGCGACTTCCAGCACGATCGCGTGCGCGCCGCGCTGGCGCAGCTGGCCACGAGCCGCGCCTCGGAGATCCGCTTCTACGCCCTCGACGGTCTCGCGACCTATCCGCCGGAGCAGGTCGCCGAGGTGTTTGCCCAGCGCATGCTCGACCCGGAAGAGACGATGCGTGTAAAGTCGCTTGCTTACGAGCTAGCGCTCGAGAACGCCCTGCCGCTGGCGCCATGGGCGACGGAGCTGGCGCCGCTGCTGCCAAAGTCCTACCGCTTGAACGAGTCCGGCTTCCTTGTGCGCGCAACTGCCTGATCTGCCCGCACGATTCGGAGAATCATGTCCAACACGCCCATCACGCCCCGCGGCCTCGCGCGCCTGTACGAGCAACTCAAGCAGCTGCGCGAGTTCGACCGGCCGCAGAACGTGCGCGACATCGAAGTGGCGCGCGCCCACGGCGATCTCCGTGAAAACGCGGAGTACCACGCGGCCAAGGAACGGCAGGGCCACATCGCCGGCCAGATGCAGCACCTGGAGACGCAGATCGCGATTGCGCAAGTGATTGATCCGGCAACGCTCTCCGGCACGCGCATCCTGTTTGGCGCGACGGTCACGCTGGTCGACCTCGACCAGGAGGACGCGCCGCCCATGCACTACCAGATTGTCGGCGATCTCGAAGCGGATCTGGCCGCCGGGCTCATCTCGATCTCCTCGCCGATGGCGCGCGGGCTGATTGGCAAGGAAGTGGGCGACGAGGTCACCGTCACGACGCCCAAGGGCAAGCGGCTGCTGCTGATCGACGCCGTCGACTACAAGTAGGGGGCGATGCGGCGCCTGGAACTGCCACAGGACCTGCTGACCACGCCCGAAGCCGTGCGCGAGGCTGGCGCGCTGCTCGCACCCCAATTGCAACCTGGTGATGTACTTGCACTTTGCGGCGATCTCGGCGCCGGCAAGACGACGCTCGTGCGTGGCCTGGCGGAGGCGCTTGGCGTGCCGGCCGAGGACGTGGCGAGCCCGACGTTTGCGCTGGTGCACTTCTACCACGGCCGCGAGATCGACTTGGTGCACGCGGACTTGTATCGCATCGAAAGCGAAGCGGAGGCGGACGCGGCGGGCCTGCGCGAGATGCTCGACGACGAGCACGTGATCGCGCTGGTCGAGTGGCCGGAGAGCGCGCCTGGGCTGCTGCCGCCGCACACGATCTGGCTGCGCGTCGACGTCCTGCCGGCGGGCCGGCGCCTCGTGCGGATCGCCGCCGCGCCTTGAAGTTTGCTGCAATGCCGCTGCGGCGCTATCTTCTGGACCTGGAACGCAAGGAGACACCACGTGAAGCGCAAGTGCGGCATCGTCATCGGGATCGTTTGGAGCCTGCTGCTGACCCTCGGCGGCAGCGCGCTGGCGCAGGACCTGCCGAATGCGCGCCGCCTCAGCTGCCCCGTCGACGGCACGACCGTGCTGGTCAGCAACACGGAAGGCCGCGCCTCGCCGCGCATGTACTCCGACCTGGAGGTGCCGACCGAGGCCTATCCGAACCTCGTCATCGCCTGCAGCAAATGCGGTTATGCCAATTGGGTCGAGGACTTCGAGAAGCCGGTCTCCGGCAACGTCGCGGCCTTCGTGCACCAGAACCTGGGCGCGACGGCGAAGCGGGCGGGCAGTGAACCGCTGTTTGCCTGGCAGCATCACCTCAAGATCCTGCAGGCGCGCGGGGCCGGGCTGCGCGAGCGGTTTGGGGCGGCGCTGGTCTACTCCTATGTCCTGAAACGGAAAAGGCCGCTGGGCGGGCAGGATCACGACCTGGAGCGTCAGGTGCAAGCGGCGCGCGCCGATGCGCTGGCGCTGCTCATCCAGGTGATGAAGGACGATCCGCCGCGCAAGCCGCGCGGCAAGCTGGAGTGGCAGTACCTCATCGGGGAACTGACGCGGCTGACCGGCGACCCCAAGCACGCCGAGCCGGTGCTGCGCGCCGTGTGCACCAACGCCGCGGATGCGGGCTACACCGTGGGCAAGCTGGCTTGCGAAATGGCGGATCGAGCGGCGCATGCCGACACGTTCGAGGAGTACCGCGACGGCGTGTTCGATGTCGCGCAGATTCCGGACCCGAACAAGCCCAAGCTGGCGCCCGCACCGCCCAAGCCTGCGACGCCCGCGCCTGCTGCACCGCCGACCGCTGCGCCGGCGCCTGCGCCCGAGTTGCCTCCCATGCAGCGCCCGCCGCCGCCGCGCGATCCGGGTTCCTCTGCCCAGCCGCCAGCGCCGCCTCCCGCGCCTGGTCCGTGAGCCGTTCATGAAGAAAGTCCGCAAGGCCGTCATCCCCGCAGCCGGCATGGGCACGCGCTTCCTGCCCGCGACCAAGGCCATCCCCAAGGAGATGCTGCCGATCGTCAACAAGCCGTCGATCCAGCTCATCGTCGAGGAAGCGGCGGCGAGCGGCATCGAGGAAGTCATCATCGTCACGGGTCGCGGCAAGACCGAGATCGTCGATCACTTCGACGCCCACCCGCTGCTCGAAGACTCGCTGCGCCGCGCCGGCAAGGACGCGCTTTTGCAGGAGATCATCAAGGCCACACAGCTCGTCAAGGTGACCACCGTGCGCCAGCAGCGGCCGCTGGGTCTGGGCCACGCGATCCTGTGCGCGGCGCACGTGGTCGGCGATGAGCCATTCGCCGTGTTCCTGCCGGACGATCTCGTCGACTCGGAGCGGCCTTGCGCGGCGCAGCTGATCGACGTCTACCAGCGCACCGGCAAGAGCGTGCTGGCGCTGATGAACGTGCCGCGCGAGGAGACGTCGCAGTACGGCATCGCGGCGGGCACCTTCGTGCCGGACCATGAGCGCGAGCTGTTGATCGAGGCGCTGGTGGAGAAGCCGCCGGCCGCCGAGGCGCTGTCGACGCTGGCCGTGGTCGGTCGTTACGTGCTGGATCCCAGCGTGTTCGACTACTTGCGCCGCACGAATCCGGGACGTGGCGACGAGATCCAGTTGACGGACGCGCTGGCGCAGATGGTGCAGAAGCAGGCCCTGATCGGCTACCTCTTCGAGGGCGAGCGCTTCGATGCCGGCGATGTCGCGGGGTATTTGCTGGCCAACCTGAACTGGGCGCGCAAGACGCCGCGGCTGTGGCGCTCGGTGCAGGCGTGGGTCAAGGCTCATGGGTAGCCATGCCAAGACAAAGCGCGCGCGCCTGCTTGTGTTCGCCGCTTTCCTCCCCTAA
>CAIXAA010000885.1 GCA_903917305.1 uncultured Myxococcales bacterium
CCGTGGCTGGCGCTGGTGCCGCGCGTGCGCGCGTGGATGGCGCGGATGAACCTGGTGCCGGAAGACGTGCGTCTTTTGTGGAAGATCCACGCGCCGCTCATCAACCGCATCCTCGAGGCCCCGCCGTGACACGGATGCGCGCGCCACTGCCAGTGGTCCTTCTCGCGGCAACGCTCGCAGCGGCGGCGTGCAGCGCCACGCTCGTGCGACCGGAGAGCGGCGTCTGTCACGGCGCGGACGCGGCCACCTGGCTTGGCGCTGCCTCGAATTCACTCGTGATCCTCAAGTACCAGCCGGGCAAGCTCTACGACGTCGACGGCCAGGGCCACGCGATTCCACAGGCGCTGGGCGTGCTGCCCGCCGACAGCGAGGCGGTGCTCAGCTTTCCCGACCAGGAACGCTATGCCGGCGCCGACTCCGGCTTTGCCGCGGTGCGCGATCGCAGCTACGTCTACGACGACGCGCTCGTGGCGCTTTGGCTGATGAAGCAGCACGACGGCGTGGGCGCGCGGCGCATCCTGCAGAGCCTTGCCGCCCTGCAACGAAGCGACGGCGCCTGGGGGTTCAGCTTCGCGGTGCGCGGCGACGGCTTCTACAACGCCAGCTATGTGCGCGCCGGCGCGGTCGCGTGGACCGTCTACGCCTTTGCCCGCTATGCCGAGCAGTTCCGCGACGGGCGTTTTGCGGCGACGCTGGAGCGCGGCGCGATCTGGCTGCTGCGTCAACGCGATCCGGCCTGCGGCCTCGTGCTGGCGGGCAGCGGGCGCTGGCAGGACGCGACGCACTACGATCCGCACTACCTGGCTGATTTCGCAGCGACCGAGCACCAGATCGACACCTGGTTCGCGCTCATTGCCGCGGCCCACGCCGACATGGCGCTGGAGTCGCGCCTGCACCTCAAGGCCGCCGCCGCGGATCTGGGCGCCGCCATCGAACGCGAGCTGTGGCTGGACACGGTGTCGCGCTATGCGCAGGGGCTGACGACCGCGGGGCCGGACACCGGCAGCGCCCTCGATGCGGCCGGCACCTGGTCGGCGCTGTTCGCGCAGGCGGCGGGCAAGATGGAACATGCGACGGCGGCTTTGGATTGGGTGCAGCGCAAGCATCCCATCCACGTGGCCGGGTGGGACGGGCTGCGCCCCTACCTCGGCGAGCCGCCCGAGACGTGGTTTGTTGAAGGTTCGCTCGCCATGCCGCTGGCCATGGCGCGCTTGGGCCACCGCCCCGAGGCGCAGAAGGCGCTGCAACCCTTTGTCGATCTCGCTTGTTCTGGCGGCGTGCCGCTCGTGTACTCCCCGGTGTGGGCGACGGACTTCCCGCTGAGCCCGGCGACCGCGCCGACGGTGTGGTTCCTGTTTGCCGGCTCCGAAGTCGTGCGCGGCGAGCCGCCGTTCCTCTGGCGCGAACGCAGCCCGTGACGGCGGCCAAGACCATGCAAGTCCAGCACCCTACGCCGTGGCTCGATCTCCAGCGCTTCCCCGGGCGCGCGCACCTGGCTTCGGTGCTGCGCCAGCACCGCGCCGATCCGCAACCGCAGCGACCGGAGACGCAACTGCGGCTCGACGTGACCGAGCGCTGGAGTGCGCAGCTGGGCTGTGATCCAAGTGATCTGCTGCTGCTGCCGAGCGCCGACGCGGCGATCCGGCGGGTAGCCGGCGCGCTGCTGGCGCCGGGCGACGTGGCCATCGTCGCGGAGCCGATGCCGGGCGAGTGGCTGGCGGGCGTGCTGCAGACCGGTGCGCGTTTTGTGGATGTGGGGCGGCGGGCGGCGGGCGACATCGACCCGGCGGCGCTGCGCCTTGCCCTGGATCGCCATCCGGACGCGGTCGCTGTCGGGCTGGCGCCGTCCTGGTTCGCAACCGACGATCGCGAGGCGTGGCAGGAGCTGGAGCCTCGGGCTCGGCTGATGGACGCGCGCCATGGCTCCCAGGGAGCGGCGTGCGAGCCGGGCGATGCCGCGGTCCTCGTGGCCCTGCGCGACGAGGAGGCCGGCGGGCAGCCCGTGCTGTACGGCATTGCCACCGCAGCGGGGACGGGCGGCGCGCTGGGACTGCTGGGCGTGGAGGCGTGCGGGCTGCCTGCGCTGGAGCGCGCGGCGCGCGTCTTGAATCTCGGAAATACACTGGTTTTGGCCGGCGAAGCCGGACGCGAGGCACGCTACCACCGCTTCGCTGCCCTGCTCGCGGCGCAACCGGGCGTGCGCGTCTGGCCGCGCGCGGGCACCTGTGCTGCTGCCGAGTGCCTGGCCGGCAACGCCCGCGACATCGCCTTGCGGGTCTGCGCCTCCCTGCCCGGGGTCGCGGCGTTCGACACGCCCGCGATGCGCCACCTCCTCCTGGTCGATCTCGCTGCGGTTGCGTTTGACCAGCAGCAGGTTGACGGCTAACCTGCCCGCCATGTTGGCCGTCTGTCGCACAATCCGACCCGCCTTGGCATGGCCGTGCGCCAGCATCGCGCTGTGCCTCTGGCTCGCCGCTTGCGGGCACGACGCCGCACCGGTGCAGCCCTCCGCCGACCTCCCGGGCTCGCATCTGGCGCAACACGTCGAGCGGCTGCTGGACGATCCCTCCACCCTGCCCCGCGCCGTGACGGCGGCAACCCCTGAAAACGACGCGGGTGCTGCGGCGCCCGATGCCGAGAGCGCTCCCGATGATGCCGGCGCTCCTGATGAGGCCGGCGCTCCCGATGCGGTGGCGACGCCCGCGGCGCCGACGGAGCTCGCGGCCGCGCCGACGCCGCCGCCCGAAGCGCCGGCGCCGATCCTGCCCGTGCCAGTGCGCCCGAAGAAGGAAAGCGTGGAGCGTGAGGCGAACGGCCATGCGCCGGACCAGGTCGCCAAGCCCGGCAAGGAGAGCCGACGCGAACGCATGGCGCGCCTGCTCCAAGCCAAGCACGAACGCAGGCTGGCGGCGGTGGCGCGCAGGAAGGCGGCGCGCGAGGAAGCCAAGAAGAACAAGGCGAAAGATGCCGCGGAAGGCAAGACGGCCAAGGGCCAGGCCGGCACGACGGCCAAGGCTGGCAAGGACAAGCCTGAGGGCGAGGTGAAGTCCGGCACGGACAAGCCCGCGAATGCCAAGGCGCGCAAGGCGGCGGCGCGGGCGGAGGCCAAGGCGCGCAAGGTCGCGGCGCGGGCGGAGGCCAGGGCGCGCAAGCTCGCGGCGCGGGCGGAGGCCAAGGCGCGCAAGGCGGCGGCCAAGGCTGGCAAGAAGGACGAGGCGGAGGCCAAGATCGAGCCCAAGACGCCGACCAAGGGCGAAGTGGAGCCGGCGACGCCGACCGATGGGGCCGACGCGACCGAGCTGTACTACAGCGGCAAGCGCAAGCTCGACGCCGGCGATTTGTCCGGTGCGATCGCGGACTTGAAGGCGTCGCAGAAGGTGCGCTCCAGTCCGCGCACGCTGACGTTGCTTGGCCGGGCGCACTTCGACGCGGGCGACCTGACCGCTGCCGCCAAGGCGCTGCAGCAGGCCGGCAACCACGACGACGCGCAACTCCTCCTGGCGACGCTGTACCAGCAGACCGGC
>CAIXAA010000886.1 GCA_903917305.1 uncultured Myxococcales bacterium
GCGCGGCCAGCCGGCCTTCGTCGAAAAAGCGTTGCACATTGACGGGATCGTCGGCGATCTCCGGGCGCAGCAGCTTGACGACCACGTCCTCCTGCCGCACCTGGTCGCGCGCCGCCAGCACGAGGCCAAACCCGCCCTGCCCCAGCATTTCGCCGAGCACGAAGCGCCCGTCCAGCGTCTCGCCCGCCTGGATCGCCGGCGGCTGCGGCAGCCGCAGCGGATTGCGCGACACCGCCCGCACTTCCCCCTGCAGCAGCGACCATTCCGGCTGCTGCGCCTGCGCCGGCCAGGTCTCCGGCGCCAGGGCGCGCACCTGACCCGGCTCCGCCTGCAGCGCCAGCTCCACCAGATCCTGCAGCAAAGCGCCAGCCGCCATGCGCTCTTGCCCGCTCGTCAGCTCCAGCACGCTGCCGTGCCCCACCGCCGCCGTCAGCCACAGCGTGCCCGGCAGCCGCCGCAGCGCCGCGCCCGCCTCCAGCCACGTCGGGAAGGTCGCCAGCACCCACCCGGTCGAGATTTGCAGCGCCTGCGCGCCCGCTTGCCGCAGCGCCTCGCCTGCCAGCCGCGCCGCAACCTCGCCACCGCGCGTGACTTGCACCGCCAGGACCGGACCGCGGAACGGCGCCATGTCGAGGCCCGGCTCCAGCGCGCCGGACGGCAGCAACGCCGCGATTTCCGGCCACTCCAGCACGCGGCCGATGGTCAGCGTGTTCGGCTCCTTCCACGGCCGCTCCAGCACCAGCACCAGCGGCTCGTCCAGCTTGGAGCGCACGCGCAGCAGCACGCGCCCCGCACCCGCGCGCAAGGTCGGCGGCGACAAGGACTTCGGCGTGGCTTGCACGCTCAGCTCGCGCCGCGGCGCGTCGGCATGCACGGTCAGCGTCAGCGGATCCAGCTGCGGCCAGCCGCGCAACCGGTAGGTCCCCGGCAGCAAATCCACCGTCCATTCGGTCTCTTGGCGCGGCGGCACCGTGATCTGCCCAGCGATGTGCGGCATGCGCGCCGGGCTCGACAGGCAGCCGATGGGCTCCTGCTCCGGCCGGATCGCCGGGTCGGGCCGCAGCGTCAGCGCCACCGAGTCCGCCAGCGACGCGTCGTAGCGCAGGTCGCAGGCCGGGCAATGCGCCTTGCCGGCTTGCAGCGAGAACGTCTGCGGCTGCTCGGTCGGATAGCGGCAGGACGGGCACAGCACGTCCCATTGCACTTGCAGCAGGCCCACTTGCGCAGCACGGAGCAGCCCGGCCACCACGCGCTGGTCGTCCATGCGCCACTGCCGCGCCAGCAGCAGAGGCTTGACGCGCTGCACCGCGCCAATCGGCGCCGAGCGCAGCAGCGTGCCGAGGTGCCGCGCCAGCTCGCCGTCGGCCAGTTTCGCGAGCCCTTCCACGAGCTTGTGCTCTGCGTGCGGCGTCAGGGGCGGCGGCTGTTTGTCCGGCGGCGCCTGGCCCGCGTCGAGGCTGGCCAGCATCGCCTGCAATGCGCGGGAAAGCCCCGGCTTGACGGCCACTTGCAGATCCAGGCGCACGGCCGGCCACAGCAGCAGGGACCGCGGCCAGAAGCGCGCGGCGAGCTCGACCTGCGTGCCCCCGTCCACTTCCGTCAGCACCAGCTCGATCTGGCTGCGCGACAGAGGTCCGCGATCATACTCACGTTCCACGACGAAGTGCCGCGGCGCTTCGAAGCGCACCGGAATCTCGCGCCAGGTCACCCGCAGGCCCAGGTGCTGCATCTCGCCGACGGCGTTGATGCGGCCAGGTCCTTGCTCAGGAAAGGAGAACTCCAGGTCGAGACCGGCCAGCCGATTGAAGCGCGCCGTGTCCGACAAGGTGGCCCACGCGGTGGCGAGGTCGCACGGGACGCGCCGGGTCCAGGAGAAGGAGATCGGGGTTTCGTTTGGCATGTTGTGCTGGTCGCAGCCTGGACGGCGGTGGGTGGAGCGCCGATCCTAGCACGCTGGCGTCCGCGCGGGAGCGATCTTCACGACGGGCGACCGGGACTACTTCTTGGGACCCGAGGACAGCTTCTGGACCATCGAGCCGATCGACTTGGAAAGACTCAAGTATCCGCTGCCGTAGCCATTGTAGACCAGCAGCGACAGGCGGCTCCAGCCCGGCTGCAAGGTCGCGCTCACCGGTACCGAGGCGCCGGACGTGCCGCCGGCGACCTTCACGCCGTTGATGAAGAAGGCAGCGCCATCGTCCTTGGTCATGGTGAACGAAAGTGACGTTGGCACAGCCACATACGCCCAGGCGCGCAGGCCGTAGACCGTCGATGCCGGAAGCGACGGGACGAGGCTCGTCGTATCCGCAACCGTGGACTGGAAGGTCCCGAAGTCGGCCTCATAGGGCACGTAGGAGTAGATGTCCGGTGTGACGCCAGGGCGCGCAAAGAGGCCCCACGCGTTGTCATTTTCGTACGTGCACAGCGACGAGCAGCCGTCGCTGGCGGCCGTGTTCCCATCGTCGCACTCCTCCCCCGCTGCGTTGACCAGGCCGTCGCCGCAGACGGGCGGCTTGCACATGCCCGTGGTCTTCGGGCCGCATGGATGGGACAAGACGACGTCGTCGATGGCGTGGAGGGCGTAGCTGCCGCCCGTGCCACCGCCAAAGCCGATGAGTGCGGGGGATTTCGGCAAGGCGTCGCGGACATCGCAGTCCAGGTACGGTTGACCGTCCATGACCACGCGCAGGCGACCGGCGACGAGGCTGACGCTGGTCGAATGGTCGAGGTTGGCGGCGATCTTCGGCCCGGCGTTCGCGCACAACGCGATGGGAACCGTGCCCTCCGTCAGGGTTCGTCCGACCCAGACCGCCATCGAAGTGCTGGCATAGTGGGTGAAATAGACCGCCAGGCCTACGATTCCCGCCGCGCCGACACCGCTGCCCTGCGTGCCGAGCGCGCCGGCGTTCGTCCCATTCTGGAACACGAACGACCAGCCATCGGCGCCCATGTTGCCGCCGTAGACGCGAAGGACGAACTCCGCGTGCAAGTCCTCGAGGACCTGCGAGGTCTTGTACCACATGTCCCCGCCAGCGCTCTGGACGGCACCGGTGACGTCCGCTTGATGGGCGGAAACGTCGTAGTGGGCCGAGCCAACATAGGCCCAACTTCCTGTGTCCGTAGCGAAACTGTCGCTGTATGCGGGGCAGTAGGCGCCGGGAGTCAACGCTGGCACGCACACGAGGCCGGCCGCACAATCCGCAGAGACGCTGCAGCCGGCAAGGCATTCGCCAGCCTGACAGGATGCGCCGGAGCCGCACGCGGCCCCACCATTGCCCGCCACGTGGACGCACGCCGACGCTGCGCAAGTGTCGATGGTGCATGGATTGCCGTCCGTGCAAGCCGCAGTGTTCGGCTTGTGCACGCAACCAGCCGAAACATCGCAACTGTCATCCGTGCAGACGTTTCCGTCATCGCATGCCAACGCCGCGCCGACGCAGGCCTTGGCGGCACAGCCATCGCCCGTCGTGCATGCGTTGCCGTCGGTGCACGTCGCCGCATTGGCCAGGTGGACGCACCCGACGGAACCATCACAACTGTCATCGGAACAGACGTTTTCGTCATCGCACGCCAGCGCCGGCCCAGCCACGCAGGCCGTGGCCGCGCACGCGTCGCCGACCGTGCATGCGTTGCCGTCACTGCAAGTGGCTGCATTTGCCAGGTGGACGCAACCCGCGGCCGCAACGCAGCCGTCGTCGGAGCAAGCGTTGCCGTCTTGGCAATCGAGCGCAGCACCCGCCGCACAGACGCCGGCCAGGCAAGCGTCCGCCTGTGTGCAGGCATTGCCGTCCTCGCAGGCGAGTCCGTCCTCGGCGCTCACGGCCTGGCACTGGCCGGCCACGCAAGCCGGCTTCCGGCATGGCAACAATGGCGCAACTTTTCCCGCACAATCGACGTCTTGCGAGCATTCTGGCGCGGCACCGCTACCGTCCGCTGGAGCTCCGTCGGCGGCATCGGGGTCACTCTCCGCAACATCCGGCACAGGCGCCGCCGCATCGAAGGTGGACGTCGCATCGGGCTCGGCTCCCGCGTCGGCGGTATCGGCCTCGCCAACCGCCAGGTCGGCGGCACCATCGCCGGGGAGCGACGCGCCGTCGCCAGCGCCAACGGCATCGGCATCGGCATCGGCATTGCTGCCATCCTGGGCCCCGCCGCCCACATCTGGCCCAGCGTCAGCCGCATCCGGGCCAACGCCCGCCACGTCTGCGTCGAGGTCCGCCGCATCTGGCCCAGCGTCGGCCGCATCCGGGCCATCGCCCGCCACGTCTGCGCCAGTGTCCGCCGCATCTGGCCCAGCGTCGGCCGCATCCGGGCCAACGCCCGTCACGTCTGCGCCAGTGTCCGCCGCATCTGGCCCAGCGTCGGCCGCGTCGACCCCATCCGCGTCGGGGCCCAGCAATGCGTCTGGGGTCGCGTCGACGCCGGCGTCGGGCTCGGCGGCCAGTTCGTCCGCGAGGTCCGCCTTCACTTCCGCTAGCTTGGCATCCGCGTCGTTGTCGGCAGCCATCGCGACTTCACCGAAATCTGCTTGGGTGGGAATCGGCCTGCAGCACGTCATGGCCGCGATCAGCGCGCAGGCAAGGCCGATCGCCCACAACCGGGCGACATGCTTGGCGAGGCCCATGCAGCGCTCCTTGCGGCCCTCGGCGATGAAAGGTGCTGGGGACGAGGAACGATCGTGGGTCGACGAACGTTCCTCGCCCCAGCCCTGTCGAACCGCGGCGCGATTGGCACGCCGCCAGCACCCGCACAGGCCAGAAGGCGCTGCGCACGTGGGTGGAAAGCACGATTCATGCCAGCGCGGGGATTGCGAGAATCTTCCAACTGTTTCAGCTATGCAGCCGTTGCCGCCTGCATGGCTCGAGTCCGGCACGGGGAGGGCCGAATCGACGGAAAATCCTCCAGGAAACGGGCCGTTGCCACCGATGGCAGTCGGGACACCGGGACACTGCGACACTATGACAGGTGTCCCAGTCATCGATCCGTGCCGCCCCCCTGCCGGTAGCGCGCAACGGTCTCCGCATCGATTCCCGCGTAGTCCAACCACCGGTAGACCTGCCGCCGGTGCCTGCCGACCTCCTCGGCGATGCGCTCGACGCTGCCGTGGTGGCGCGCCAGCAGCGCGTGCAGGGTCGCGGCATCCGGCCGGTCGGCGCTGGACGCATGGGATGGCGCGGCTTGCGCTGGTGGCAAAGCGGCCTCGGTCTGCGGTGTTGGCACCGCGCCCATGACCTGCTGACGCACCCGGGCCACCAGGTCCGGCGGCAGCGCGGCTTCGCCGACCGAACCTTGCTGCATTCCATGCGTCGCGCGCACCAGCGCCGCGCGCAGGTCGCGCAGGTTGTGGCGCCAGTCGCACAAGTGCAGGATCTCAGCGGCTTCCACCGTGAGCACGTCGCGCCACGACGCCAACTGACCCGCGGCGTCGCGCACGGGATGCACCGCATCCGCCAGCTGCATCAGGTCCGGCCTGCGCGCCGAGAGCGGCGGCAAGTGCACGGTATGGCTGCGAAAACGCGCCAGGAGGTCGCGCCGGAACCGCCCGGACATCGCCAGCGCTTCCAGGTTGGCATTCGTCGACGCCACAAAGCGCACGTCAATCGCCACATCCGCGGTGCCACCCACAGGCCGCAGCACGCCTTCCTCCAGGACGCGCAACAGCTTGGGCTGCAGCGCTTGCGGCAGTTCGCCGATCTCGTCGCAAACCAGCGTGCCGCCATCTGCCTCGCGGATGCGACCCAGCACGGCCGCGCCAGCGCCTGTGAACGCGGCGCGGGTATGGCCAAAAAGCTCCGATTCGAACAAGTTCTCCGACAGCGCGGCCAGGTTGACGCGCACCAGCGCGCCGCGGCGACCGGAGAGACGGTGCAGCTCCTCGGCCGCCAGCTCCTTTCCCGTCCCTGTTTCGCCGGTGATGAGGACGGGCAGTGCGTCGCGGGCGGCCATGTCGAGCTCCGCCCGCACGGTGCGCGCCGCTTCGGACCTGCCCGGAATCGCGGGCGTCGGCGTGTCGAACCCCGCGTGCCGGTTCAGATCGGACTCGACGATGAGGACGGTGCCACCCAGCCGCAGCACGGCGCCATGCCCCACCCGCGCGCGCAGCACGCGACGACCGCCGAGCCAGGTGCCGTTGTGGCTCTTCAAGTCCTCGACTTCCAGCGCATCGTGGCCGCCCAGGTGCACGAGCGCCAGGTGCTGGCGCGACATCTGCGGGTCCGCGAAGGCTCGGGCGAGGCCGTCGTCCCCCGGCGCGCGTCCGAAGACCGTCCTGCCGACCTGCAACGTGAGGATGCGGCCGACCGCAGCCGGACACGGCGACACGGCAACGTGCAAGCGCCACGTCACCGGCAGCGCGGTCTGCGCGCTCCACTGCCGCTGCGCGCTGCGGGTCGTGTCCTCGTTCATGCGATTTTGACTCCGGAATCCGTGTTCGAGGTTAGAAACGCAGCGCCAGACGCGCGCCACCGAGATCGGGCGCCGGCAGCACCGCCACCCTTTGGGGCGACGTCGCCAGCAGCCAGATGCCGGCCGCAAACGCGACGGTCCCCACACCGCCGGTCGTCCAGCCAGCGACGACGCGGGCGTTGATGGAGCGCTGTTCCTTCTGGACATCGACCAGTTGCGCAGTCCGGGGATCAAAGTTGCCGTTCAGCGTGCGCTTGGCGTCGAGCGCGTTCTGGTCACTGTTGGCCGTCGCCAGGAGCACGATGGCGGCAAGCTCCGCCACGGCGCCCAACGCCAGCGCGGACCGGCCTGCGGCGACGTGACCCGGCTCCGGCGGCGCCACGGATAGAACGATTCCAGGCGGTTCAGCCACTGTCGGCGTCGCGGCGGTCGCCAGGACCACGGGCGGCGGCACGACGGCCAGCGAAGCCGTCGCAGTCTCCGCCTCCGCCATGGATTCCGGTGGCAGGGGAATCGGGGGCGCGGGGGGATGCTCGGCAGCCTCCTTGGCGGCCGCCGCAGCCTTGCCCACGGCGATGCGCATGCGCACCACGGCCAGCCGCGCCTTCGCCTTGGCGTAGAAGCGGTTGCCCGGATCCGTCGTCTCGAGCAGCGTCTGGTAGTGGCGCTCCGCATCCAGGAGCGCGCCACCATCCTCTTCCGCTCGCCCGGCGCTGTACGCGTAATCCGGTGCAGGATCGAGGCTGTAGGCGCGCAGGAAGAGCTTGGCGGCCGTCAGGAAGTCCTTCTGGTCGTGGAACTGGACGGCCTGCAGCGCCAGGATGTTCGCTTGCGCCGCCGCGGACGTCGGCGCCGGATGCCGGCCCGCGGCTTGCGCCGGCAGCGGCGCGAGCACCACCACGGCCGCCAACAGCAGCCGCGTCAGAGGATGTGAAATCTTCGACATCACATCCTCTGCTTGTTGTTGGAGACCGCGGCGCCAAGAACTGCGTGAAGTGAATTCACAAGCTCTCAGCCGCGCCGCTGGCATGTCAATCCAGCGAGTGGCGTTCGACACGGTTGCCTCCAGCGGATTTCCTCAAGGAACGATGCCATGTGCGCGCCGGCCTCGCAGCGGCGGCAGGTGCAGGTTGCGGCCGCTCTTGGCCGTCGACCGCAGCGGGTGCCGCGGCAGGCGCAGCTGCCACCACGGGCGCAGGCGCGGGCGGCGCAGATGCAGGTGGCGCGGGCGGTTGCGCGGCGCGAGCGGGGTGCGGCGGCGAAACACCTGCCGTGGCGACAGGCGCGGGGACTCGTGCCGGCGCGGGCCGACTGCGCGGCGCCAGGAGCCCTGCGGCGGCGACCAGCGCCACAGCCGCGGCCGCGAACACGTAGCGATGGTGGCGAGGCGGTGCGACCGCTTCAGCCTCCGGAAGCTCCGCTGCCACGAGCCCCGGCGCAGCGGCGATGGCCACCGGCTGCATGGACTGCGTGCGGTCCGCACCGCCAGGCTCGGCAGGCGTGACGGGAAGCTCCCGCACGTCCAAGGCATTCAGCGATCCGCCCTGCGCCGGGACTTGCCGCCGCGCCTGCTCGAGCGCTGCCCGCATCGCCCGCGCCGACTCGTAGCGCAGGGACGGATCCTTGGCGAGGGCGCGCATCACGCACGCGACGAACGCTTCGGTCACCGGCGTGCGCGCCGCGCTCGACAGATCCGGCGGCGGCAGGCTGGCGTGGCAGAACATCACGGCCATCGGGTTCGCGTCAGCAAACGGCAGCTTGCCCGCGACACAGCGAAAGAGGATGACCCCCAGCGAATACAGGTCACTGCGCCCGTCGAGCGGCTGCGCCTGGCACTGCTCCGGGCTCATGTACGCCGGCGTTCCCAGCGCGCGCCCGGCATCGGTCAGCGAGGAACCCGCCTGCCGCGCGATGCCGAAATCCAGCACCTTGACCACCCGCTCTCCGTCGATCTGCGTCAGCGCGATGTTGCCCGGCTTCAAGTCGCGGTGCACGAGACCTTGGCCGTGCGCTTCGGACAGGCTGGACAGCACTGCCATGGCAATGTCGAGCGCCTCCGCCTCGTTCATCCACTGTTCCGCGGCGTTGCGGGCACGCAGCAGGTGTTCGAGCGTCGGCCCGTGCACCCGCTCCATCGCGATGTACAGCGCCCCGGTCTCCGTCTTGCCGACGTCGAACACGCGCACCGTGTTCGGGTGGCTCAGGTTGGCCGTGATTTGCGCCTCGCGGTAGAAGCGCCGGATGTCCTCCGCGTCGCCGCCCTCCGCGTTCGCGTGCAGCATCTTGAGGGCGATCTTCTGCCGCGTCCCGGTGTGCTCCGCCGCGTAGACGGCGCCAAAACCGCCGCGGCCGAGCGTTCCCGTCACGAGGTAGCGTCCGCCGATGAGGTCGCCGGCATGGACGGCAGCACCCTCACCGTCGAGTCGAACGCATTCCACGGTGGTTGCGCCATCGTGCCGGCAGGTCGCTTGTTGCGTGCGCTCCCCGCAAGAGGGGCAGTAGCGTTGCAGAATCGGCGTCGCCGAAGCGTCCATGCGTGTCCGGCTGAAAGCAAAGCCGTGCGTCGCCACGGCTCCCGGCGACCGTGCCACATCGCCGCGCTTCCTGCAACGAAGCTGCAACACTGGCGCTAGCGCCCGAGCCCCAATGCCTCCGCATCGAGCCCGCAACCGCGCCACTCCGCGCCGGGAATCCGCCCGCCAAGTTCGAGCGCAAGCCCGGCTCCCGGCACGGGAAGCTGCCGTCCGAGGTCCGCCGTCAGCAGGAACGCGCACGTGTCCAGGTTCGCCAGGTCGATGTGTCCGAGCATGCCGGTCTCGCCCGGTGGACAATCCGAATGATCTTGAGGCCTCAGCACACGCGACCGCAGCCACGGCGGCCCGGCATAGGCGCGCACCGCGGGCACATCGCCGCACAGCGCGTGGCGCGCCGTCGTCTCGTAGCGCTGGCTGGCCAGCTCGGTCATGCCGAGCTCTCCGACCAGCAATGGCTCGTCCATCCCCAGCCTTGCGCAGAGCTCGGCGTGCTGCTGCCCGCGATCCAGCGACAGGTGCCGCCCTTTGGGGCCGCCGGTGTCCATCAGCCGCGAACCCTTGGGAAGCTGCCAGGTTTTCGACGGCGGCAGCTGCTCCAGCCACAGATCCAACGCCAACGTCGTCGCGAAGATCAGCACCGGCTGCCCTTGCTCGCACGCGAGATCCAGAGCGTGCCCAAGACCTTGCGCGTCGAGCCCGCCCTGCTCCGACAGGTGCTGCGAGGCATGGCCGTCGTCCCAGCGCGCCGTGAGCTGCCGCACCATGTGCCCGAGCGACGACTGCGGCCGCGCAGCCTGCGTCGGCACCAGGGAAATGCAGCGAATACGCTGGTTTTTCGCCGCCAGATCCGGCACGACGAAGTGCGCGAAGCTCGCGCTCAGGCTCGCATCGTAGAGCGCCGTCGACGCCAGGTGGACGCGCCCCGGCTGACCGTCGCTCGTGCCGCTCGTCTCGAAGACCGCCGCGGGATGCGCCACGGCTTCCGGCGTCGACAACTGTGCGAACTTGAAGGCAGAAACCGGGACCAGCGGGACGTCGCGCGCCCGTGTCACGGTCGCCGGAGTCGCACCGCGGCTTTGGCAGAAGGCGCGAAAGGCATCGATATGCTTGAACTGCCAGGCAAACAGCTCGAGCGCCAGCCTCTCGAAGCGCGCGTCGTCGTCCTGCCAGTCCTGGACGAAGGCCAGCAATTCCGCTTCGAGTTCCAGTCGTTGCATCTCAGGCGGCTCCGCTCGCCGCAACGATGGCGCGCGCGACGGTGGCCACCAGCACGTCGCGCTGCTGCGGCGTCAGAACCGCGGGCGGCGTCAGCTGAATCACGTCGCCATGGATGCCGCACGGCAGCAGCAGCACGCCCAGGCGCAGCGCCTCGACCACCGTGCGCCACGCCACGTCGCGGCCCGGCGCCTTGGTCACCGGATGCGCCAGTTCGATGCCGAGCATCAGCCCACGGCCGCGCACCTGCGCGACCCACGGATGCCCGTCGAGCGCGGCTTTCAGCTGATCCTGCAGCTGCTTGCCGAGCTGTTGCGCCTGTTGGGCGGTCTGCTCCTCGCGCAGGATCCGCAACGTCTCGACGGCTGCCGCTGCCGCCACCGGATGACCGAGAAACGTCGACGTATGAAGCGCTTCGCCAGTCGACTCGCCCCACGCGGCCATGACGTGCGGCCGCCCCAAGCAGGCGGAGACGGGAAAGCCGCCGCCGAGCGCCTTGCCGACGCAGAGAAGGTCGGGGACGACATCTTCGAAATCACAAGCGAACCAGCGCCCCGTGCGGCACAGGCCGGTGAAGATCTCGTCGCAGATGAGCAACGCGCCGTGCTTGTCGCACAAGTGCCGCAAACCCGTCAGGAAACCGTCGGGGGGCACGACGCTGCCGCCGCGCCCCTGGATCGGCTCGACCAGCACGGCACCGACCGGCAAGCCGCCCATCGCCGGGTGCGCCAGGGCGTCCTCGACGCGCTGCAGGATGTGCCCCAGCACGTCGCCGGGCGCCACACCATGCGGAGGATGCAGCGGATTCGGGTACGGCACCCAGGTCGTGTTGCGCGCAAGCTGGGCCGCAAACGGCGCGCGGAAGTCGCGGCGGCTGGTGGCGTCCAGGGCGCCGTGGCCAAGGCCATGGTAGCTGCCGGAAAAGGCGATGATTCCTGGCCGACCGGTGGCGAGCAGCGCCGTCTTGAGCGCCACTTCGACGGCCTCGGAGCCGCCGGTGCAGAGGACGCCGCGGCCGAGGTCGCCTGGCGCAATCTCCTGCAATGCCTCGAGAAGCTCGATGCGCACGGCCGGCGGATGCACATCGCCCATGCCGTGGGTCAGCGACTGGATCTGTCGCGCCGCCGCGGCCGTGACGCGCGGATGGCTGTGCCCGATCAGCGCGACGCCGAACGCCGAGGTCGCGTCGAGGTACGTGTTGCCGTCGACGTCGCGCACCGCAGCGCCGCGCGCGGAGGCCCAGACGACCGGGAACTCGTCGGAAACTCCTGTGACATTGGGGGATTCGACACGGCGCAACCGCTCCAGCCAGGCCTTGGAGGCCGGACCGGGTGGCGCAACGACGATGTTCGGCAAGGCATCCGGAGCGGGGCACTTCAGGTCGACGGTCATTGCTAAACCGCCGGTTTCACAGACGTATCCTCGACATACCGCGCCACTGCATCGAACTGGCTCACGCCGTCCAGGCCAGCTTCCAGCAGCACCATCGCCGCCGTACCGCTGCCCAGGTAGTGGCCGCGCCGGTACGGATGCAGCGTCGCCGCCCTGCCCTTGTCGGACCGCACGAAGCGGTACATCGTCGGCAGCGTGAAGCCCGTGATGCCCATGGCCACGGCCGCGTGCTCCGGCGGGAAGATGCGCGCCTGCTCCGCCGCGGGCAGCATGTCAAAAAGCTCTGCACTTGCAATGTAGTAGACGTGGACGTTGAGGCCCGTGCGGTCCAGCAGCGGCAGCGCGTCGCTCACGAACGTCGCCGTCACACCGCTCTCCTGCAGCACCACGACGCCATCGGCCTGCCCTTGCGCCGTTCGCAGCCGGTAGACGCCCTGGGCCGCATGTTCGGCCGGCGCCAGCCGCTGCGCGTCGCGGTCCGGCACGGTCTCCTGCGGCCGCGTCACGAAGGGCGCCAGCACCGCCGGACGGCGGTTCAGGCTCGCGGCGAGCAAGGGCCAGATCTCCGCGGAATCCCAAGGCGTCAGCGTCAGCACCGTGCCGCGCGGGAAGTTCTCCTGCAGCAGCTGCAGCGCCTGCGGATCGGCGTGCGTCGGCCCATCTTCGCCGGTCTTGAGGCCCGCGTGCGCGCACACGAGGACGAAGGGCCGGTAGGGCTCCCCATCGACCATGTGCCGCGCCTGGTTGCCAATCGCGTGCAATCTCGCGCTGATGTGACCAAGAGCTGCGTTGAACGCGCCGTAGGAGGAGCCCACGCCGATGTGGTGCCCGAACGAGCCGATGCCCGCGAGGATGCCGGACATGGCGTCCTCGCAGATGCCGCCTGTCGGCAAGAGCCTGGATCCTGGGTTGGTCTTGGCGTTGAAGAAGCCGGGGGCGAAGCCTTCGCCGATCTTGGACACACTGGTCGACCCGAACAGGTCCGCCGCGGAGACGACGACGGCGCCGCCGCTCTGGCGGTTCAAGTGGCTGAACAGACGCCCCAATTCGTCGCGCAGCGTCGTCTTGGTGCCGGCCTTGAGCGCCATGTCCGCGGGAATGGTCAGGTTCTGCTGGGCAAACGCGTACAGCCGGTCGAGCGCAGGCGCCTCGCTGCGCGGCTTGCGCGCCTGCGTGTCCAGGCGACCGCGGGCGGCACGCAGCCGACCGGCCATCGCCTCAAGCAGCGGCTTCTGGTGTTCCAGCGCCTCGCGCACGACGCCGAGCGCATCCCAGGCACACACTTCGGCAATCTCGACGTTGGCGGCGCCATCGCAGCGACCGGGCGCGGCAGAACAGCGCGGCAAGGTGCGCTGCGCCAGATCCTCGAGGGGCGCGACCGCCTGGAAGTACGCGTCGGAGCACATCTTGTGCCCTGCGCCATGCGAGGCCCGGCCTTCGATGCCGTAGCGCCAGCCCTTGGTGGTGCGGTAGACGACCGCGGTCGGTTGGCCGTTGTCGAGCGCCGCGGCGACGCGCTGCCCGGCGACGACCTGCGCGAAGTCCTTGCCGTCGTCGACGTAGACCACGTTCCAGTCGTTCAAGTACGCGAGCTCCATCGGATTCCACTGCACGTAGTCGCCGGCGTCCTCGCCATCGCGGCACACGCGGTTCGAATCGATGGACGCCTGGTTCCAGTCGACGTGCATCACGAGGTTGCCCAGCGACGCCGTCCCCGCCGCCGCCATCGCCTCTGCCACGCGACCCGGCGTCAGGCCGCCCTCGCCTTCGAGGATGTGGATCTTCGGCGGCGCCGCGCCGTACACGTCGCCAGCCGCCCATGCCAGGCCGACCGAACCGGCCACGCCAACTCCGGATGCGCCGGTCGCAATCTTGACGAACGGCGTCGCAGGCGTCGGGTGGCCATCCAGGGCCTTGCAGCCGAATCGCCGGAACAGCGGCGTGGTGGCGACCGGGTTGTGGCGAAAGCCGAGCAGGTCCTCGAGCCGCAGCTGGCGCTCGCGCTGCGCCGGCAGCAGCTCCGGCGCCGCCATCCGGGCAATCTCATTGCGAATCGCCCACATGGCATACATGCCCAGCGCCTTGTGCCCGGCCGCGTAGACCATGAAGTCGGCGTCCTGCCGCTCCGGATTCGACAGATCGTAGTCCATGCCGTCAAACAGCAGGCCCGCGACGATGCGCCCCGACGAGATGGAACCGCCCGGATGTCCTGATGTCGGCACGTAATTGTACATGACCGCGCAGGTGCAGCGGTACACGAGGTCCAGCGCCTCGAACTGCGCGAGGTCGGTCTCGGAGAGCGGCTCGGCGGCCCCCACCTGGCGCATGTCGATGTACACACCGCGCCGCGGAGCGAATTGCAGGGTCATGGAGATCTCTCCTCGTCAATTCAGATGATGGCCGGCACGGACGAACGCCGCGAAGCCGTCGCGATCCGCCACGGCGCGCTCGATGCGCTCCACCGCCTGCGCCAGATCCTCGATGCCCGTCGCCACGGACAGCCGCAGGTGGTGCAGGTCCGCCGAGCCGATGCGCCCGAAGGACTTGCGGTCCATGCTCGCGACACCGTAGCGGAACAGCAGGAACATCTGCAGCAGCGTCGACGGGCTCGTGCGCTTCTGGACCTCGGGCGGCAAGGCGCGGTAGGCGTCCATCGCCCCCATGCGCTCGCAAGCCCCCTTCACATTTGGGAAAACGTAGAACGCGCCCTTGGGCAGCGTGCACGTGATGCCATCGATGGCGTTGAGACCCGCCACGACGAGGTCGCGCCGCTCCTGGAACGCATGGACCATCGCCTGCACCGCCGGGCCGCTCTCGGGCGACTCGATGGCCACCTTCGCGCCCATCTGATTGTAGGCCGGAATGCAGGAAAAGTAGTTGATGTTCA
>CAIXAA010000887.1 GCA_903917305.1 uncultured Myxococcales bacterium
TGACAGCGAGAACGGTATGTGCGCCCAGCACCTTCTCCGCCAGCGCTTGGGCCAGAATGAATTGCTCCGGCGAATCTGGACGCACGGCCACGACATAATCGACATCCGCCCCAACGCAGAGCCCCATGTTCGACGGCAGCGTCCACGGCGTCGTCGTCCACGCCAGCAGCGAAGTCCCCGGCTGATCGATCACGTGAAACCGCACCGTCACCGCCGGATCCTGCACCTTGCGGTAGTCCATGCCCGCTTCAAAATTCGACAGCGGCGTGCCCAGGCGCCACGAATACGGCATCACCTTGTGGCCGCGGTAGATCAGGCCTTTCTTCCACAGGTCGTTGAAGACCCACCAGACGCTCTCCATGAACTCGGGGTTCATCGTCTTGTAATCGTTGTCAAAATCGACCCAGCGCCCCATCCGCTCCACGGTGCTGCGCCAGAGATCGACGTAGCGCAGCACGATCGACCGGCACGCTTCGTTGTAGCGACCGACGCCGTAGGCGCGCACATCGCTCGGCGACTTCAGGCCGAGATCCTTCTCGATCTCCATCTCCACCGGCAAGCCATGGGTATCCCAGCCAAAACGCCGTTCGACGCGGTAGCCTTGCATCGCCTGATAGCGCGGCACGATGTCCTTGATGGTGCCCGCCAGCAGGTGGCCATAGTGCGGCGTGCCGGTGGCAAACGGCGGGCCGTCGTAGAACACGAAGTCCTTGTCGCCTTGCGCCACCTGCTTCTTGAACGTGTCGTGCGTCCGCCAAAATTGCAGAACTTCGCGTTCCAGTGCGGGAAAATCGGGATTGGACTCGGGCTTGCGAAACATGTGGCGTTCTCCGTGCAGACACAAGGGCGCGCAGTGTAGCGCGATGGCCGATTGCTTGCGAGAATGCGCGCCATGAAGACGCCGCCTCTCCCGCAATTGGGTCACCGCACGCTGTTTCCTGAACTGCAAAGTCGTGTGTACCTCGCGCACGCCGCCGTTTCGCCGGTGTCGACGCCGGTGCGCGAAGCCGTACTGGCGGTGCTCGATGCCTACGGCCAGCTCGGCGTGGGCGCGTTTCCGCCGTGGATCGCCCAGCGGCAGCGGCTGAAAGAGGTGATCGCGCGGCTGATTCACGCCGACGCCGACGATTTGGCGCTTGTGCAGTCGACGACCGCCGGCTTGATGGCGCTCGCGCTGTGCCTCGATTGGCGACCGGGCGACCGGATCCTGCTGACCCGCGGCGAGTTTCCCGCCAACGTGACGCCGTGGCAGCAGGCCGCGAAACAGTTTGGCCTGGAGATCGCCTGGCTGCCGCAGCCACGGCCGAATGACATCAGCGAATGGCTGGATGCCCTGCGCCAGGCCCTGCGCGCGGGGCACGTGCGCGTGGTGGCGGTGAGCGCCGTGCAGTTCCAGACGGGCCTGCAGATGCCGCTGGAAGCGATCGGCGTCCTCTGCCAGAACGCCGGCGCCGAGCTCGTGGTGGACGCAGTTCAGGCTTTTGGCGCGGTGCCGTTGGACGTGCAACGGCTGGGCATCGACTACCTGGCGTGCGGTGCGCACAAGTGGTGCAACGGCCTGGAAGGCGCAGGATTTCTCTACGTCGCCAAGCAGCGCATCGCCGCCTTGCAGCCGCGCATGGCGGGCTGGCTGAGCCACGAGGACGGTCTCGGCTTTCTGTTTCGCGGCGCGGGTCTGCTGCTGCACGATCGGCCGATTCGCCAACGCGCCGACTTTCTGGAGATCGGCAACCTATCGACCGCAAGTTTCGCCGGCATGGGCGCGGCGGTCGACGTTCTGGAATCGCTTGGCATTCAAGCCATCTTCGACCACGTCCAGCCGATTCTCGACGCGCTGGAGGATGGGCTTCTTGCCCGCAGCTTCACCAGTGCGCGCGCGACCGATCCCGCGCTGCGCTCGTGCACGCTGTCCCTGCTGCCGCCGCCCGGCGTGGATCTGCTGGCCCTGCACAAGCTGCTGACCGCGGCAGGCATCGCCCACTCAGTGCCCGACGGCTATCTGCGCCTCGCGCCGCACTGGCCCAATGCGCTGCATGAAGTGCCCGTGGTGCTGGCGGCGATGGACGAAGCGCTGGGCTAGAAACCGCAGCTGCACGTGCCGATGGGCGTGTCGGCGCCGAGCGGTTGGCACGTGCAGCCCTGCTTGCTGTTGCAGAACGCGACGATGTTGTCGCACTTCAGGCTCTTGTCGTAGCACA
>CAIXAA010000888.1 GCA_903917305.1 uncultured Myxococcales bacterium
GAGGACTACCACCAGCAGTACCTGGCAAAGAATCCAGGTGGTTATTGCGGACTTGGCGGAACCGGCGTGGGTTGCCCGGCCGGGCTGGCCATGTAGACTTGCAGCTTCTGCAGCAGTTGATGCACCTCGGGATCGCGCACGCCGAGCCGCTCGGCCTCGCGCAGCAGCCGCAGCGCCCGCTGGGGCTGCCCGCTCTCCAGGAAGATCTGCGCCGCCATCAGGCGCAACGGCGCGGCGAAACGGCGGTCCAGCGGCGGATGCGCCAGCAGATCGGTCAGCAGGCGCCGCGCGTCGGCGATGCGATGCTGCCCGAGGAGCGCTGCGACGAGGTTGTAGAGGTCGTCCGGCCGGTTGCGGCACTCTGCCGGCACATACGCGAACGGGTCGAAGCTGCCGGTGGCGCGCAGCAGCGCACGGGTGCCGGCCCGGCAGCGATCCTCCAGCGTGCGAAAACGCTCCGGCGTGGCCAGGAACGCATGGTCTTCGAGGCTGAGCATGGCGGTCTCGGAAGCGTAGGCCTCATGCAGGCTTGGCGCGATTGCGACCGTCGCCAGGGCCCACAGGCCGACGATGCCCGCCAGCGTGTGCGCCCATCGTGGCTGACGCAGCGCTGAGGCCAGCAGCGCAAGGAGCACGGCCGTGGCCGCCACGGCTTGCAGAAGCCAGCGGTTTGCCAGCGGAAACTTGCCCTCCACGCCTGGCACGTTGAGCTGCTCCACCAAGAGCACGGGCGCCAGGGAAGCGGCGATCCACAGCCACAGCGCCAGCGCGCCGAAGCGGCGGGTGCGCAGCAACCATAGGCCCAGCAAGGCGAAAGCCATGAGCAGCACCAAGGCCGGCACCCAGGTCGGCGGCGCCGCCGCCTCCGCCAGGGTCAGGTTGCGCACGCCGGTCTGGAAGGCCAGCGGCCACAAGGCCTGGAGGTAGACGCCGGCGCCGACCAGCACCCGCAGCGGCGAGAGCACGAGCGGCGCTCCGGCATGGGAGCCAAGGCACAGCGTGCGCAGCAAGCCATAGACAATACAGAGGAACCACACCGGCGTCACCGTGCGCAGCCAGGCCAGCCGCGGCTCGGTCGGTCGCGTCCACCAGGCCCAGAGCGTGAGGACCGGCGCGAGCGCGACGCTGGACTCCTTGCTGCCGAGCGCGACCATCAACGCCAGAAGATGCAGCAAAAGCCAGGTCTTGTCGCCGCGCAGACGCCATTGCTGCCAGGCGAGCAGCGTCCAGATGGCGCCGGTCGCCGCCACGACGTCCGAGCGCGCCATCACCAGGCACGCGGGCTCGACCACCGCGGGATGCAGGCCGAAGAGCAGCCCCGCGAGTGCCGCCCACAGCCGCGTCGCGCCGAGCGTGCGCGCCAGCCCGGTGACGCCAAGCGCGCCGAGCAGGAGCCACGCCAGCTGAACCAGATGAAATCCAGGCGGATTGCGGCCCCAGAGCTGCACTTCCAACAGCCAGCTCGCCTTGGTCAGCGGACGCCAGTACGGGATGTGATTACCGCTGGAAGACCAGAAATAATCGTGGGTCAGGTTGCCCCACAGGTGTTGCACGCCGTCCAGCAGGCGGTTCTCGACGACGAGGAAGCGCGCGTCCGCCAGCAGGCCGAACCCGGTCGATGTGCGGTAGGCAACGGCAATCGCCAGCAAGGCCGGCAGCCACCAGAGCGTGCGGATGCGACCCAGCACTTGCGGCATCGGCGCCTACATCGGTTCCGCGTCAGCGTCGCGGATGCCCAGCAAGTACAGGATCACACTGAGATCGCGCTGGTTCACGGCGAACTCGGCCTGGTCGCGCACGATCGGCTTGGCGCAGAAGGCCACGCCCATGCCCGCGCGGCGCAACATGTCGAGATCGTTGGCGCCATCGCCGACGGCCAGCACCTGATGCAGCGGGATGCCCTCGCGTTGCGCAATCTCTTCGAGCAGTTGCGCCTTGCGCGCCCGGTTGACGATCGGCCCGAGCACCCTGCCCGTCAGCAGGCCGTCCACGATCTCCAGGTCATTGGCAAAACCGTAGTCGAGGCCGAGCCGCCGGCGAACCGGCTCGGTGATCAGCGTGAAACCGCCTGAAACAACCGCTGTTTTGCAGCCCAGGCCCTTCAACACGCGCAGCAGCTTCTCGGCACCCGGCATCGGCTCGATGGCGGCGCGCACTTCGTCCAGGATTTCCGCGGGCGCGCCCGCGAGCAGCGCGACGCGCTCGCGCAGGGAGTCATCGAACTGCAGCTCCCCGCGCATCGCTCGCTCCGTGATTCCAGCCACTTTGTCGAACACGCCGCGCTTGCGCGCCAGCTCGTCGATCACTTCCTGCTGGATCAGCGTCGAGTCCATGTCCACGACCAGCAAGCGCTTGAGCCGCCACGCGAACCCGTCGCGCTGCACAGCGGCGTCGCAGTCCAGGCCCTTGAGATCCTGGCGCAATTGGCTCGAATCAACCCCAAGCGGACTGCTGAGGCTCAGCTCCACGGCGCGCAGCGAGTCTGCGGACAGGCGCTGGATCTGCTCGACACGAAAGCCATTTCGCCAAGCCAGGTTCGCCGCGTCCTGCATCATCTCCGGCAGGATCTGCGGCGCCAGCAGCGTGATGGCCCAGCGCAGGCGCTGGCCCTGCTCAGCAACCAAGTCCGCGATCTTGCGGTCCAAGTCGGCCGGATCGATCGGCCTCGAAGGCAGTGGCGGGGCGAGATCCGGGGCGGCGCGGTTGGGCATGCGCCGCAGATACCACGCGATCCAAGCCGTGCCAACCCTTGTGTGCGGCGCTCTTTGCTTGTGTTGGCCCCCGGTCCTCGGTATAGACTGCATGACGGCGGACTGAGGGGCCCGCCGCCTTGCCCTGAGGGACCACAGCACTTGAAGACCCTGGTGGTGGAAGACGACGCGCTCGTGCGCGCCTTGATTGGCGCTGTGCTGCAAGCGCGCGGCCATGAAGTGATTGCCTGCGCGCAGGGGCCGGCGGCGGTGGCGGCGTGCCAGGACGGCATGCCGGCGCTGGTGCTGCTCGACTGGATGCTGCCGGGCATGGATGGTCTGGAGGTGTGCCGCCGGCTGCGCGCGCTGCCGGATGGGGAAAGCGCTGTCATTCTGCTTGTTACCGCGCGCAACCAGCATGGCGACCTGCGCCAGGTGCTCGAAGCGGGCGCCGACGACTATGTGGCCAAGCCGCTGGACATCGACCTGCTCGGCGTGCGCGTGGAGATTGCGGAGCGGCGTGCCGTGGACCGCCAGAAGCACCTCGTCGCCCGCAACAAGCTGGCGACGACGTTTGCCCAGCTGGAGCGCAGCCACGAGGATTTGCTGTCGATTCTTGGGCAGTTGCGCACCGGTACCGCCATGACGGATGCCGAAGGCAAGGTGACGTTCCTGTCCGGATCCGCGCGCGAGATGCTGCAGATCCCTGCGAATGACAAGCTGAATCGGCCCTGGCAGCAGACGTTCGGCCTGGGCGGCGAGCCCGCGGCGCAGCTGGCGGCGATGAGCGCCCTGCCGGCCCACCAGCGCACCAAGGTGCCGCTGCACTTCAGCGCGCCGGGGCGCAGGCGTGCCTGGCTGGACGCGGAAGTGCTGGATGATCCGCGCGGACCGGAGCGCAAGATCTTCCTGCTCTACGACGTCACCGAGGTCCACACGCTGCGTCGGCAGCTCGACCACCGCGGACACCTGGA
>CAIXAA010000889.1 GCA_903917305.1 uncultured Myxococcales bacterium
AGAAGGACGGCCTGAACGGCGGCGTGCGCTATTACGACGCGATGACCGATGACGGCCGCCTGGTGATGGCGAACCTGCGCGGCGCGCTGCAGGCGGGTGCGGTGCCGGTGTCGCGCATGTCGTTCGTCGAGCCGGTGTTCAAGGACGGCAAGCTGGTCAGCGCCAGGCTGCGCGACGAGTGGCGCGGCGAAAACCTCCTCGTTGCAACCCATTGCCTCGTGTCGGCGACCGGTCCGTGGACCGACGAGACGACATCGCGCTGGAAAGGGCAGCAGACGCCATCGACGCTGCGGCCGTCCAAGGGCGTGCACATCGTGTTGCCGCGCGCGCGGTTGCCGCTGTCGCATGCCGTCACGATGAACGCGGCGGACGGGCGCGTCGTGTTTGCGCTGCCGTGGCCGGACGCGACGATCCTGGGGACGACGGACACGCCGTACGAGGGCGACTTCGCCGAGCCGCCGACGACGGTGGCGGACGCGGAGTACCTCTTGGCCTGTGCGAACGCGGTGTTCGATCCGATCGGCGGCGAACTTGGGCTGCAGGACGTGATCAGCACCTGGGCGGGCATCCGGCCGCTGGTGGCCAACGAGCCGGGCGAAAGCAGCTACAAGACCTCGCGCGAGCACGTGATCCTCACGGATCCCAAGGGCATGGTCAGCATCGCGGGCGGCAAGCTGACGACCTACCGGCTGATGGCGGCCGAGACGGTGGACGCGGCGCTCAAGCTGCTGCCGGCGGCGTCGCTGGCGCAGCTCAAGCCCTCGCCGACGGCCAAGCTGCCGCTGCCGGGCGCCGATCGCATGCCGAGCAAGATCAAGCCGGTGGAGACGCTGGTGGCGCTGCTGGCGGACAAGCTGCAGCTCGAACCCGCCGTGGCGCAGCACCTCGTCTGGCAGTACGGCAGCGATGCCGAGGACGTCGTGGCCCTGGCCAAGGAGACCGAGCGCGGCAGGGAGCGCGTGCTTCCGGATCTGCCCGTGCTCTGGGGCGAACTGCGCTGGATCGTTCAGGAAGAGATGGTGCTGACGCTGATCGACCTCGTGGTGCGGCGCACGCAGCTCTACTACCTCGCGGGGGAGCGTTTGCTGCCGATTCGTGAGGAGTTGGCGCGGCGTTTGTGCCAATGGTCCGGGCAGCCTGCAGCGGCCGCCCATGCCCTGGCCGAGGAACTCGTGCACCATGTCGCGGCGCACCGCGTTGGCGCGCTGGAGGCTTCGGATGCTGCGTGAGCCCGATGCGCCGCGGACGATCCCCGGAAGTCTTCCCGCGTTGTCCGCGATTGCCAGCGTCGTCGAGGCAGCGTCCGAGCTGGTCCAGCAGATGCAGCGCGATCCGGTGCACGACTGGCAGAAGGTCGACGACTCCCCGGTGACCGACATTGACATTGCGGTGGACCGCTTTCTTTGCCAGCACTTGCGGCCGCTGTTTCCGGAGGCGGGCTGGCTGTCGGAAGAGACCGCGGACGATCCGTCGCGACTCGGCTACCGCTACCTGTGGGTGGTCGATCCGATCGATGGCACGCGTTCGTTGCTCGCCGGGCTGCCGGAGTTCTGCATCTCGGTGGCGCTGGTGGAGTCGGGCGTTGGCCCGCGGCTCGGCATCATCGCCAACCCTTCGACTGGGGAGCGCTTTCTGGCGCAGTCCGGCAAAGGTGCCTACGACCAGAACGGCCGGCGCTTGCAGGTGCGCAGCGCCTTCGACGCCCAGGACATGCGCCTGCTGGTCTCGCGCAGCGACCTGAGCGCCGGGCTGTGGCAGGGCGTCGTTCCCCACGAGTTCATCACGCCGGTCGGCAGCTTGGCGTACAAGATGGGCCTGGTGGCGACCGGCGCCTACGACGGCCACGTCACGCCGACGCCGCGCAGCGAGTGGGACGCGGCGGCCGGCGCGCTCATCCTCGCGGAAGCCGGCGGCATCTCGACGGATCTTGGCGCGCTACCCCTGCGCTACAACCAGAGCGTGCCGCGCTACGACGGCATGGTGGTCGCCAGCCACGCCAGCCACGCCCACATGCTGGCGCTGGGCGCGCGCACGACGTACACCGCCGCGGCCTTGCGGCCGTGACGTCGCGTCCGGGCTGTGCTAGTTAGCCATTCGCCGGAGCAGGCGAGGTGTGGGCATGGGCAGGCTGGCGAAGATCGCAATGTGCTTGGCATTCCTCGGCAGCCTGTGCAGCTGCGACCGGCCGTGCACGACGCTGGCGGATCGCCTGTGCGAGGCCGCGGGCAACGATGACCACGCCTGCGAGCTGTGGCGCGAGCGGATTGGCCGCGTGCCGGCAAAGACCTGCGTGGTCGGCCTCAAGGCGCTCGACCGCGAACGGACGCGCTGATCCCGCCTTTACGCTCGATGGACAACGGCAACCCGATGCAACCTGGCGAGAACCGTCCGCGCGAACTGCTAGCCCTGCCGGGGCCGCGCATCCTGTGGTGGCTGCTGGGGAGCCTCGCGATTTCCCTCGTCATTGGCGCGGTCGTCGTGTCGTCGATGGGGGCGGCGCCGTCGCTTGGCCGCCAGATTGACGTCGAAGTGCGGTTCCGCTCGCTGCTCTGGCGCACGACCGAAACCCTTGGCAGCGCGCGGCCGACCAAGCCGCTGCACCGGGTCGCGCCTGCGGTCCGCGGTGCGGCGAAGAAGCGCCCGGCCGTGGACGCGCCGCTGGCCGCCACCGCGACCGGGACCGATGCGGCCTCGCTGCTGGAGCAACTGCAGGAGACCAATCAGCAAAACGGCAAGGACGCCCTGCGCGATCTGTTCAGCCGCGCCCGCGACTCGGACGCGGCGGCGGCCAAGGATGCGCTGCACCAGCACCCGGAGCGCGGCGCGACCGGGGTTGGGCGCGCGGCGGAACTCGTGGTCGCGCACGCGGTTTCGA
>CAIXAA010000890.1 GCA_903917305.1 uncultured Myxococcales bacterium
CGGACGTGCAGAGCGGCCCGGACGTGCAGAGCGGCCCGGACGTGCAGAGCGGCCCGGATGTCAGCAGTTCCAAGCCGGATGTCGGCAGCCCGGCCATCGACGTCGCCAGCAAGGACTCCGCGAGCCAGGATTCAAGCCTGATCGCCCCGGGCGCCGACACGAGCGCGACCGCATCGGTCGGCGGCGGCGGCGCACCGACCAGCGGTTGCTCGGCGACGCGCAGCGGTCAGGGTTGGTGGGGCATGGGCGCGCTTGCCGTGCTCGCCGGCCTCGCCGTGCGCAGGCGCCGCGCTACTTCGTCGTGCCGTTCGCGCGGGTGCTGACGCCGGCGCCCCACCACTGCGCGCCCTTGGGCACCGTGATTCCCTTGACGATCGTGGCCTTGCCCGTGCCGACATCGAGGGTGTAGACGTTGCCGTCATTCGAGAAGCCGTAGAACACGCCGGACCACCAGGCAAAGCCGAAGAGCTGCTTGACGCCGGTGTCGCCAATGACCTGGATGATCTTGCCGTTCTTGGGGTCGATCTGCGCCAGCGAGTCATTGCCGCCCGTCGACTTCTTGAGCGTCGCATAGGTGCCGATGCCCTCGACGGAAAATGCGTCGCCGCTCGACAGCCAGGTGCCACCGTAATCGCCCAGCTTGGTGACCTTGGCGGCCGCGCCGGTGAAGTCGATCTTGTTCCAGGAGCCGTCCGTGCCAATGCCGATCAACGTCTCGCCGGGGTCGATGGTGCCCTTGGGCACGAAGGACAGGCCGTTGAAGGTGCCCGTGCCGGGCAGCTTGGTGACCCACTTGCACGCCGCCGTGGCCGCTTCGCAGATGAAGACGTCGTGGTCGGTGATGCTGTAGAGCTTGCCGCTCGCGTCCAGGGCAATGTCCGTCACCAAGCCGCCGTTCTTGTCGAACGTGAACTTGGCGACCAGGGAGAACTGGCCGGCCTGCAAGTCGAGGCGGTACAGCGTGTCCTTGGTCTGCGCGTAGAGCTGGCCGACCGGCCCCGTCGGCACCTTGATGACGTCTCCCGACACGGCATCCGTCGCCGGATCGAGCAGATCGCTCCAGTCGACGTCCTCCGTGCTGACATCGTCCGGGGCGATGTCCGGCGGCGCCTGCACATCGGCGATGTCCGCCGCCACATCAGGTTGCGCCGTATCGGTGCCCTTGACGTCCGCGACGGTCTTCGCGTCGCCGAGCGCGTCGAGGCCGGCCCCAGAGAACGGCGTCGAGGTGGTCGAGGAACACGCCGTGGGGATGGCGAGCAGCAAAGCGCAGAACAGCAAGCGAAACTTCATGATGAGCCTCAGTCGCCTGGCGGCGGGGGGCGCAGAGTGTAGCGTTTGCTTGGCTTTGGTGCGAACGGAAAGTGTGCGATCAGTTCCAATGCGACCGGTCGCCGGGCACGACGTGGAGCCCGCGCCGACCGCGCCCGACGCGCTTGCGCAGCCAAGTCGCGACCCCACGGAAGTAGGCGCGCGCCAGCCGCGGCCGGAACAGGTTGTTCAGCAGGATCCACGCCGTGATCACGCCGCCCAGGTGGGCGAAGAAGGCGACGTCGCCGCCCGTCAGCCAGGTCATCAGATCGATGCCCAGCACGATCGGCAGCAGGTAGCGGGCGTCGACGGGAATGACGAAGAAGAGCAGGACCTTGGCATCCGGCATGCGCCAGCAGAACGCCGCGAGCAGCGCCATCAAACCCGCCGAGGCGCCGACGGTGCCGTTGTCGTGGCCGGAGACGAACGTTGCCGCCATCTGCAACAGGCCGCCGCCGACGATGGCGATGAGGAAGAAGCGCAGGAAGACGCGAGTTCCCCAGGAGCGCTCCAACATCGGCCCGAAGAAGTACAAGGCGAGCATGTTGAACAGGATGTGC
>CAIXAA010000891.1 GCA_903917305.1 uncultured Myxococcales bacterium
CGCGGCGTAGCCAGCTACTCGGAAAGACTCAGCTTCCGCCGCCGACCGGCAGCCACGGCCGCGTCAGGTTCTCGGGGCCGGCGTGCGCGGTGATGTGCAGGTCGTCCTCGATGCGCACGCCACCCAGCTCCGCCAGGGCCGTGACGAGCGACCAGTCGATGCTGGGACCCTGCGGCCCCTGACGCAGCTGGTCCATCAGGAAATCGACGAAGTAGATGCCCGGCTCGATGGTGAAGACCTGGCCCGGCGCGATGATCGACGTGTTGCGCAAATACGGGTTGTCCAGCCGCGGCTTGACCAGCGCGCAGCCGACGTCGTGGCACTGCAGCCCCAGCGAATGCCCGAGGCCGTGCGGGAAGAAGGCGCGGCTCACGACGCGCGCCGCGTCCGGGTCCAGCGGCTGCCGCACGATGCGGACTTCCTGCAGGATGTCGATGACCTGGCGGTGCGCCTCCTCGTGCAGCTCCTCGTAGGGCAGATCCACCTTTGCCGCGGCGCACAGCCGCAGCTGCATCGCCTCCACGCCGGCCACCAGGTGCCCGAAGGCCGACGCCGTCGCGCCCGTGCCGCGCAGCCAGGTCCGCGTGATGTCCGAGGCGTAGCCCTGGAATGTCGCCCCGGCGTCGACCAGCAGCGATTGCACGTCCTTGGGCGCCGCGCGCTTGCCGTAGTGGATGTGGTGCAAGGTCGCGGCGTTGTGGCCGAGCGCCACGATGTTCTTGTAGGGCGTCTCGGAGTCGTCCTGCCGCGTCGCTTCCAGGTAGCGCAAATGCAGCGTCAATTCGGGGAGATCCCCCGTGCGGAACGCCGCCCGCAGCGCCTCGTGCCCCGCCGCCGCCAGCCGGTTCGCCTCCGCCAGGCACGCGACCTCGTACGGCGTCTTGTGCACGCGCAGCCGGTCCAGCCGGCCGATGAGGTGCGCGTAATTGTAGCGATCCGCGCCCAGCCCCCAGCGCACGCCCAGCGCCGGTTCATCGCCGACAAAGCCGATGCGCCCCGGCGGCACATGCGGGCGCAGGTCATCGATTTGCGGCAGTTCCTCGATGTCCAGGCACGCGTCGAAGTAGCGCTGTTCCGGCTCCGCCGGCCGCTCCCAATAGCTCTGCGTCTTGCGCCACAGCAGCTTGGGCTTCTTGCCGGGCGCGACGACCAGCGCGCAGTCCGCCTCCTTGAGCGGCAGCCAGTGCTGGAAGTGCGGCGTCGGGCGCAGCGGCCAGTCCTGATCATCGAACTCCGAGCGCTTCTTGAGCGATCCGGAGTGCAGCACCACCGCGTCCAGGCCCAGCTCCGCCAGGATCGGCTCGTAGCGGCGCTGCAACTCGGCGACGTGATCGCGGTACAGATCGGGCAACAGATCGAGATCCATGGTGCATCTCTCCAGTGGCTGCAGGTTCGCTTCCGCTTGTGCACCGTTCGCGAGGGACATGCAAGCGCGCCGCTGCCGCTTCCGTTTCCGCCTCGCCTTTGCCATTCTGGGCGCGCGCCGCAGCTGGCGCGCAAGGACGTGCACATGGAGTCGATGGGTCCCCTCAGCCCCGATACGGTGCGGCTGGTCATCGTGCTGGTCGGCCTGCCGGCGCGCGGCAAGACGTACATCGGTCGCAAGATCCGGCGCTTCTTGACGTGGCTGGGCTATCGCGCCCGCTCCTTCAACATCGGCGACTACCGGCGCCAGCGCCTGGGCTACCACCACCGCCACGACTTCTTCGATCCCAACAACGTCGCGGGTGCCCGCGCGCGCCAGGAAATGGCGACCGCGGCCCTGGACGACCTGATCGAGTGGATGAAGGACGGCGGCGGTGTCGGCATCTACGACGCCACCAACACCACGGTGGAGCGGCGGCGGCACGTCTTCGAGCGCTGCACGGCGGCGGGGCTGCAGGTCGTCTTCATCGAGTCGGTCTGCGAGGATCCGGCGATTATCGAAGCCAACATCCGCGAGACCAAGCTGAGCTCGCCGGACTACGTCGGCATGGATCCGGACGAGGCTGTGGCCGATTTCCGTGCGCGCATCGAGCATTACACGCGCGTCTACGAGCCGATCCAGGAGGAGGAGTGCAGCTACATCCGCCTCATCGACGTCGGCCGCGTCATCGTGATGCACCGCATCCAGGGCTACCTGCCTGGCAAGCTCGTGTTCTACCTCATGAATCTCCACCTGGTGCGCCGGCCGATCTGGCTGACGCGGCACGGCGAGAGCGAGTTCAACGTGGTCGGGCGCATCGGCGGCGACACCGGGCTGACGGCGCAGGGCGAGAAGTACGCGCAAGCCTTGGCGGAGTTCGTGCGCGACCACGCGGACCAGCCGCCGGTGGTGTGGACGAGCACGCTGCGGCGCACCATCGAGACCACCGCGCAGCTCGGCGTGCCGTCGCTGCAGTGGCGCGCGCTCGACGAGATCGACGCCGGCATCTGCGATGGCATGACCTACGCGGAGATTGCAGAGCAAATGCCCGACGAGTACCGGGCGCGCAGCGCGGACAAGCTGCACTACCGCTACCCGCGCGGCGAGAGCTACCAGGACGTGATCGCGCGGCTGGAGCCGGTGATCATCGAGCTGGAGCGGCAGCGGTCGCCCGTGCTGGTCGTCGCGCACCAGGCGGTGCTGCGCGCGTTATACGCGTATTTCATGGACAAGGAGCCGGAGCAGTGCCTGCGCATGGCCGTCCCTCTCGGCACCGTCGTGGAGCTGCGCCCGGGGCCGTACGCCTTCCACGAGCGGCGTTTCGCCTTGATGTAACGGCTACTTCTGCGGCGGCCGGTGCTCGATGCGGCTGAGCAGCCACTCGTCGCCGCGCAGCGTCCACTCCAAGCGCCAGACCGGCTCGGTGCGGTCGTTGTGCAGGTGCGGATGGCGCAAGGTCACGACGACGCGATCCGTCACACCTTCGGGATGTTCCAGGTGGATGCCGCTGGAGCGCGCGTGCCCGAGCCCCAGCGGGTCATCGATGCGGTCGAGCCAGGACGTCCAATCCAGCAGCCACTGGTCAATCTGCTGATCGCGCGCCGCGTGCTGCTGCGGATCGGCCCACAGGTCGGCCCAGCGCGGCCCGAGCGGCTCGCCGTCGACGACGAGCAGGGACCATTCGAACAGCGGCCGCAGCGCCGCCACGCGGTCCTGGTGCTGCAGCTGGGTGAGGAAGAAGCTGACGGCGGCTTCGGGCGTCGAGCAGTTCAGGGCGCAGCCGCCGATGACGGGCGGGCGCGGCGTGCGGCGTTCGCTTTGCTTGCCAAGTCCAGGGGTTGCTTCATCCGGGGCCGGAGCTCGAACCGGAGCCGGGACCGGAGCCGGAGCCCGAACCGGAGCCGGAGCCAGCGCCGGCACCGGATCGCGCCGGCAGGATGCCAACGCCACGACAGCAAACGCCAGGAATAACCGCTTCATCCGTGGTGCGAGCCGTTCTCGTAGAGGTACGCCGCCCGCACTTCCAGCAGCCGGTCGAGGCACTGCTCGAAGCCCGCCACCACGCGCGGGTCGAAGTGCAGCCCTCGCTCCTTCTGGATGTGCGTCACCGCGTCGTCCACGCTCCACGCGTCCTTGTACACGCGCGGCGTCGTCAGCGCGTCGAACACGTCGGCCAGCGCGACCACGCGCCCAACCAGCGGAATGTCCTCGCCTTTCAAGCCGCGCGGGTAGCCCGTGCCGTCCCAGCGCTCGTGGTGCGACAGCGCGATCTGCTCGGCCATCTGCAGCAGCTTGGCGCGCGAGCCGGCGAGGATGCGCGCGCCGATCAGCGGGTGCTCCTTCATGTGCTCGTATTCCTCTGTCGTCAGGCGGCCTTGCTTGAGGAGCACCGAGTCGCGGATGCCGATCTTGCCGACGTCGTGCATCGGCGCCGCCAGCTTGATCAGCGCCTGATCCTCAGCAGTCATGCCGATCTGGCGCGACAGCACCTGGGCGTAGCTCGACATGCGGTCGACGTGCTCGCCGGTGTCGCCGTCGCGGTACTCCGCCGCGCGCGCCAGCCGCATCACGGTGTCGCGGCTGCCTTCCAAAAGCTGAGCATTCACGGCGCGCAAGCGCTCGAGCGCGGTGGTCAGATCCGCCGTGCGCGCCTCGACCATCTCCTCCAGGCGCCGGTTCGAGGCGTGCAGCTGGATCTCGGTCGACACGCGCTCCGCCGCGACGCGCAAGACGCGCAGGTTGGCGCCGCTCGGCACTTCGCCCTGGCCCCAAGCGTGCAGGACGCCGAGCACTTCGCCGTTCTGGCTGCGCAGCGGCACGCCGACGTAGGGCAGGGTCGCCGGGCTCTCGCCCGCCAGCACGCCATCGGCCTCGCCGACCAGCAGCATCTCACCGCGCGCCACCAACTCCGCATGGCGGCGGTCGATCAGCGATTGACCAGAGCCGCCGTTCTTCTTGTGCGTCTCCGCGGCCAGGCGCGGCTGGCTCGCCGGCCCGAGCGTGACGACGACGTGCGCCAGACCCGTCCACTCCGACACGCGTCCGGCCAGCGCCACCAGCACCTCGTCCGTCGTGGCGTAAGCTTTCGAAAACGTGGACAGTTCGAACAGGGCGTTGAGGATGTCGCGGTCGCGCAGTGCCTGCGCCGTGAGCCGGTGCACGCGGATGAGCGCGCGGATGCGCACGTGCAAGTCCAGGCCTTCGAATGGCTTGTCGATCAGATCGTCGGCGTGGGTCGTCTGCCACATCTGCTCGCGCAGCGAGTCGTCGACGCGCGCCATGAGCAGGATCTGCGGCCGCGCGGCGAGGCTGCGCACCGTGGCCAGCGTCGCGCCGAGCTTGCCGGTGTCGCGGCTGATGGCGGAATCACCATCGAGAATCAGCAGTTCCGGGCGGAGATCCGCGAGGCGCGCGCCCAGCTCCTCCGTGCTCGCCACGTGCAGCAACAGGTGGCCCAAGGGCTGGACGACCGCTGCGATCGCTTGCAGCGCTTCGTCGTCCGTTCCCACCACGAGGATGCGCGCCTGACCCGACAACCTGGACCTCCGTGGTCGGGAGGATAGCTGAGGCGGCGCCGGGCGCAAGCGCGCAGACATGCATTGGCGTCCGGTGCACCAGCGACTATGCTTGCCGTCGATTCCCGGAGGTTCGATGAGGCGTTTGCGTACGGTGGTCCTTGGCTTGGCGGCGGCGTGGCTCTGGCTCCTTCCGGCCGCGGTCCTGGGCCGCACGCCACCGGCTGCGGCGTGGCTGGACGAGAGCCTGCCGCTGCAGGAGCCCGCCGATCGCGCCATCGAGGGCCAGCACCTCGACCTGGACGTGGCGATCGACCTGGAGGCGGGCGCGGTGCGCGGGACGGCGATCTGGCAGGGCGTCGTGAAGCATCCGACCAGCGAGCTGGTGCTGCGCGCCGCGGAGCTGACGATCGACGCGGCGGAATGGCTCAAGGATGGCGCGGCTTCCCCGGCGACCTTTCGCAAGGACGGCGATCGGCTGCGCTTCCAACTGCCGCCGCGCGAACCGCCGGCGCCGTGGACCTTGAAGCTGCGCTACCATGCCACGCCGCGGCGCGGGCTGTACTTCGTGCGCCCGGACGCCGACACGCCGCGCCGGCCGCTGCACGCCTTCACGCAAGGCGAGACGGCGGAGGCGCGCTACTGGCTGCCGTGCCTGGACGATCCGGACGCGCGCCAGACCTGGACCGTGACGCTGACGGCCCCGGCGGCGTTGCGCGCGCTGTCGAACGGCCGCGAAGTCGGGCGCAAGGTCGCGGGATCGCTGGCGTCGACGACGTACGAGATGGCGCGCCCGGAGCCGATCTACCTGCTGAGCGCCGTGATCGGGCCGTTTGTCGAGATTGCCCATCCGCATCAAGGGATTGCGCTGACCACCTACACGCTCCCGGCGCAGCGCGACGATGCGGCGCGCGCTTTTGCCCGCCTGCCGGCGATGGTGGACTTCTACGAGAAGCTGCTCGGCGTGCCGTTTCCGTTCGTGCGCTATGGTCAGGTGGCCGTGGACGAATTCGCCTTTGGCGGCATGGAGAACGCGGGCCTGACGACGCTGGCGCTGCGCGCGATTCCCGATGCGCGGGCGGAGCTGGATGGTCCCGCCGATGGCCTGCTGGCCCACGAGCTGGCGCACCAGTGGTTCGGCGACCTGGTCACGTGCCGCAGCTGGTCCGATGTCTGGCTGAACGAAGGTTTCGCGACGTATTTCCAGATGTTGTTCGAGGAGCACCAGCAAGGCGCGGACCGGCTCGACGAGGAGCTGGCCGACGCGCGCAAGTCCTACTTCGCGGAGGCGGCGGAGTACGAGCGGCCGCTGGTGGCGGAGCGCTACGCCGAGGCCGACGACCTCTTCGACCGCCACGCGTACCAGAAAGGCGCCTGGGTGCTGCACATGCTGCGCCGCTCCTTGGGCGATGCGCTGTTCTTTCGCGGTATTCGGCACTACCTCGAGACGCACGGCTCGGGCAGCGTGGAGACGGCGGACCTGCGCCGGGCGCTGGAGGCGGTGTCGGGGCGCAGCCTGCGCGGCTTTTTCCGCCGCTGGCTGCTGCAGCCGGGGCACCCGCAGGTGACGGCAAACATCCGGCACGAAAACCAGATGTTGCGGATTACGTTCGAGCAGAAGCAGCGCGTCACGCCGCAGCAGCCGCTGTTCGATCTGCCGATTGCGCTGGCCGTGCGGCAGAAGGCCGAGGACGCGCCGCAGCGCGCGACGTTCCGGCTGGACGCGGCGCGCGGCGAGTGGACCTGGCCGTGCGCGGCGATGCCGGCGGTGATCGAGATCGACCCGGCGGCGGCGCTGCTGGCGGAGTGGACGGTGCAGGCGGACGCTGGCGTGCTGGCGGCGATGCGCGACCACGGCTCGACGGCGGACGTGCGGCTGCGGGCGGTGCGCGACGTGGCGCGCGATCAGCAGCTGCAGACCTCGAGCGACGCGCTGCTGCGCGCGCTGGCCCAGGATCCGGCGCGGCACGTGCGCGCGGAGGCGGCGACCTGGCTGGGGCGTGGCCAGCGGCAGGTGACGCGCGGCGGGTTGTTGAAAGCGCTGCAGAATGACGCAGAACCGATGGTGCGCTCGGCGGCGGCGGCGGCGCTGGGCGAGCTGCACGACGCGGAAGCCTGGCCGGAGCTGGACAAGGCGCTGCGCAAGGACCGCAGCCATGGCGTGCAGGTGGCGGCGCTGCGGGCGCTGGCGTCGATCGATCGCCAGCGGGCGCGGCCGGTGCTGGTGGAGGCGGCGGGCTGGCCGTCGCACAACCACATCGTCGAAGTGGCGGCGCTGTCGGCGCTGGGGCAGCTGGCCGATGCGCGCGATGTCGAGCTGCTGCGCAAGATGGTGGAGCCGGGGCACGACAAGGCGCTGCGCGAGGGCGCGGTGCTGGGGCTGGCGGCCTACGGCGTGCGCAGCGAGCCGGCGCGCGAAGGGATTCGCCTGACGCTGGAGGCGATGCTGCAGGAGCCGAGCCTGCGCATCCGCAGCGGCGCGGCGGCGGCGCTGGGCCAGCTGGGCGAGACGGCCTCGCGCCCGGCGCTGCTGGCGGCGGCGGCCCGCGAGATCCACGGCCATGCCGCGCAGGCCATGCGGCGGGCGGTGGACGCGCTCGGCAAGCGCCTGCCGGCCGAGGAGCGCATCAAGCGCCTGGAGGACGCCGTGTCGCAGCTGCACCGCGACGCCAAGCCGGGTGAGCGGCGCGATGGCGGCGGCGACCATTCGCAGGGCGACCATTCCCACGACGACAAGGGGCAGCACGCGCCGCCGCGGCCGCAACTGTCGGAGCCTTGGCCGTAGATGGAAGCGCACAACCCCAAGAAGCGCAGCCCGGCGCCGTGGATCCTGGGTATCGGCGCGCTGCTGGCGATCCTCAGTGCGATTGCGGGTTTGCGCAGCGGGGCGCCGCTGGCCACCGGGCTCGAAGGCACCGCCGCGCCGGAGTTCCTGCTGCCACGCCTGGACAGCGCTGCCGCCCAGCCCAAGTCCGGTCCGGCCCAAAGCCGTGGCAAGCCGCTGCTGCTGCACTTCTGGTCGCCGTCCTGCGAGCCGTGCGTGGCCGAACTGCCGACTTGGCAGGCGTTGGCGGCCCAAGGCCGCGCGCCGGGTGGCGACTTCACCGTCCTGACGGTGACCGCGGAGGAGCCGGCCGACGTGCGCAACTTCCTGACGCAGCGCAAGATCCAGCTGCCGACGGTGCTCGACGCCGACGCTGCCGTGCACGAGGCCTACCACGTGGCGGGCATCCCGCACACGGTGGCGATCTCGAAAACTGGCGTGATTGTGCGGGAGTTGGTCGGGGCGCACAGCGCGCAGGAGCTGGAGCAGGCGCTCGATGCGGCGCGCAACGCTCCCTAGGCGCTACTGCTTGCCGTCCACGCGCGTGTACTGATCCGGCTGGCCGTCGCCGTTCGTGTCCGTGCCGACCTTCACCAGCGCGCCCTTGGTGTAGTACTCCCACACGTCGATCTTGCCGTCGCCGTTGGTGTCGCGGCGGCGCTCCACGAGGCGGTTGACGGGCTTGCCGTCATCGCCCGTGGTCAGCTGGTAGTAGCTCCAAGTATCCGTGCGGCCGTCGAAACCGAGGTCCAGCTCCACCAGCGTGACGTTGCCGTCCTTGTAGTGGCGCACGGAGTCGACGCGGCCATCGAAGTCCAGGTCCATCTCCTCGCGCACCAGCGCTTCCTTGCCCGGCTCGCCTTCGTAGAACTGCACGATGTCGATGCGCTGGTCGAAGTTGACGTCCAACTCCTTGCGAACCAAGGCCTTCTTGACGACCTTGGCGCCCGGCTTCTGCTCGGCGTTGCCCGCCGCCGCCGCGACCGGCGTGTCGACGACGCGGTAGTACTTGAACACGTCCGGCTTGCCGTCGCCGTTGACGTCGATGCGCTCGATCGCGCCGCTGGCGTCCGACTCGGTCTGGACCGGCTCTTGCGCCGCCGCCGCTGCGGCAGGATCGGCCTCGGCGACCTTGGTCTGCTCTTTGGAGGATCCGCAGCCAGCGACCGCACTGCTCGACGCGACCGCGAGCGCCAGGGCGGCAAGCAGCCGTGCCTTCGAGCCGAAAAAGGCCGTGTCCATATCGCCTCCTGCACCCGGCTTGCCGTCGGAGTGCTTCCGTGGCTCCGCATGCTCGTCAAAGCATGGTATTGTGCGGCGCGCCCGGCAGGCGGTCAAGCAGACCGCCCGGGCCGTAGCGGTTGCCGTCGCGAAATAAGGCGCGGCGTGGGCGCGTTGACAGCGCGGTGCGGCAGGAACGATAGTGCCGCCGCCTTCTTCGGGGAGCATCATGGCAGGCGGCATCCAGAACGCATCGTGGGCGGACCGGGCAACGTGGGCGGCCGCGCTTTTGGCGGTGACCTTGACGCCCGCGTGCGCCAAGAAGAAACCGGCGCAGAAGCCTGGTCTCGAGGCTGTGGAGACCGGTGGGCGCAAGCCACCGATCGTGCACAAGAAGAGCTCGGGACCAGACGCCGGCGGTGCGCCGTCGCGCGTCGCCGCTGCGACTCCGGCTCCAGCTCCGGCTCCAGCTCCGGTTCGGGCTCCGGTTCCCGCTGCGGCTCCGGTTCCCGCTGCGGCTCCGGCTCCGGCGGCGGTCCCGGCAGCTGCGGCCGCACCTGGTCGTGCGCCCGGCGTCGGTGCCCGTCCGATGCCCGGCCTGGCCGCTGCCGATGCCGCAGCCGCAGCCGCTGCTGCGCCGCCACCACCGGTCCCGGTTCCCGCTGCTGCGCGTCCTGGCGCCGCCCCGGCCGAGGCCGCGCGCCGGGCGCCGGAAGCTGCGCCGGAGCCCGCTCCCGAAGCGCCGCCGCCGCCCGTGCGCGGCGACAACGGTGAAGTCGCTCTTGATATCAGCGGTTACATCTCGCAGGCCGATCTGGAGCGCGTGCTCGGCAACAAGGTCAAGCTGCACCGCGGCGAGCTGCCGGGCGTGGCGCCCGCGGGTGGCTACAACGCCCTGTACTACCAGCCCGAGAAGGGCACCGAGTTCGGCGTCGGCGTGCAGGTCTGGCGCGATCCCGGCCTCGCGGAGAGCCGCACGCGCTTCAACACGATGCGCAACACCTACAGCAACGTCGCGCCGACCAACAAGGTCACCGAGCAGGGCTTTCGCTCCTTCTTCGGCAGCGTCGTGACGCTCGTCTTCGCCGATCCGCGCCGGCCCCTCGTCGCCGCCGTGACCTGCTCGACGAAGTTCTGCAATGCGGACGCGCTCATCGAGCTGAGCCGTCGCGTCGCCGAACGCTTGCGCTGAGCCTGCCTCGCGCGGCAATCCTCAAAGGTCTTCTGCGGTCTCTTCTGGGCGCGCCAGCTCCGGCGGCTCCTTGGAGACCACCACCCGCGCGCAGCGCAGCACCTTGCCGCCGAGCGAGTAGCCGCGCGACAACTGCCGCAGCACGCGCCCCGGCGGGCCCGCCGCGTCGACCTGGCTGGCGATCGCCTCGTGCATCGCCGGATCGAACACGCCATCGGCTTCAAACGGCTGCACGCCCAGCGAGCTCAGGGTGCGCTGCCACTCCAGCCGCAGCATCTCGATGCCTTCCTGGCCGGTGGCCGACAGCGTCTCGCGCTTTTCCAGGTGCTCGACCATCGCGTCCAGGGCGTCCAGCGCCGGCAGGATCGCCTCGAGCGCCCGCCGCATCCCCGCGGCGCGCACTTCGCCTTCGTTGCGCACCGCGCCAGCGCGCAGCGCGTCATGGTCGTCCGACAGCTTGAGGAAGCGCCGCCGCGCCGCGCTCAAGTCCGCGCGCGCCTGGGACGCATCGTCGAGCGCCCGATCGAGGGCGATCTGCAAGGCATCTGCCGTGCGCTGGATGGCATAGAAATCCATGACATTTCGCGTATTCGGCCCGCGCGGAATGCCGCCGCGGATCACCGGCGCCGCTTCAGCGGGCATCGCCGGCAGGGAGTACTCCGACGCCGTGGTCGGCGGCCGCGGCGGTGGCTCGCTGCGGGTATCGATCGCCACCAGGGCTTCCGCCAGCGCGGCCGTCAGATCCAGACCCGGTCCGTCGACGTCCAGCGGCTCCGGGGGCTCGGCTGCGCCGGCAAGCGCTTCGCTGCCCTTGGCGACCGGCAGATCGGTCGGCGCGGCGAGGCCTTCGGGAACACAGGGGTCTGTCGCTTCCTGCCCGGATTCGCCCACGGTTTCTTCGGACATCTCGAACGGATCTGAGGTCATCTCTTGCCTTTTTCCCATGAACCTCGCGGTTCAGTTGCCGTTCCACACGAGGTCGTGCAACTCGACCTCGTCGCGCAGCGAAGCGTCCGGTTCGACCCGCAGCGTGGCTGCCGCGACGACCCAGGCCTTGCCGCCGAGCGACACCAGGCTGGGCGAGAACCCGGCCGCGCCACCCGAGGATAGCACGGTTCGCTCGGCCGCTGCGCCCGGGGCCGGCAGGCGCGCCACGATCAACTGCCCGCGCCGCGTGTCCTGGTACGCGGCGAGCAGGGCGCCGGAGTTGTGGCGCACGAGGCGCACGTCCGCGCCGACGCGGTGCCGGCCGTCGCTGCGCACGCCGTCGTCGAGCAGGTCGATGGTGCTGCCGGTGTCGGTCTCGCGCACGAGGAGCAGGCGGCCGCGCTGGCTGTCCTCGCACGCCACCCAGATGCGCCCGGCGTCGCCCTCGAGGAGCGCGGCGAAGCGCCCGAAGTCGCTGCTGCCGCCGGGAACCGCGCTGCGATCGATGCCCTTGCGCGCCATGCTGCCGGTCGACTTGCCGCGGTAGATCGCCAGGTCCCGAGAAGTTGCGCTGTAGGCGGCCAGCAGAAGGTCGCCGTTGCTGCCGACCGCGACGTCCAGCCAGCTGCCGCGGCCCGGCGCCACGTCGTCGAAGTTGGCGGGTGGTGGGTGGATGTCCATGCACTTGCTATTGCTGCAGATTTGCGTGGGCAGGCAGCCGCTGCAGCCGGTCGTGGGCGACGTGCAGGCCTCGCCACTGCCGCCGGCGGGCGCGGCGCACACCTTGCCGCTGGGGCACGCGCCGGCGCAAGGCAGCGGCGCCTTGGCGACGGTCTCCGAATCCACGTCTGCACTTGCCCAATCTGCCGCAGCAGCGGGCATCACCTTGAGCGCGGCATAGACGCGCAGGTGCGAGGGGGCGTCGGCGCTCTCCGCATGCGCCGGGGCGAACGCTGCGACCACGGGCGTGCCTTCGGGGCGCAGCGCCAGGGACAGCGCCGTGCCGAGGCCGACGCCCTTGGCGATGCTGCTGTCCGACACCGTGCCG